>JASLMQ010000057.1 GCA_030746455.1 Candidatus Latescibacterota bacterium | reverse complement strand
TCACCTCGCCCAGGCTGGCATCCCCACCGACGGGCTTCTTATGGAGCCACTCTCACCGTTCGCTTCCGCTCTACCGACCTGTAGGCCGCCTCCGACAGCCGGGCCACCTGCAGCGCGAAATCGGGCAATTCGTAGCCCTTTCCTCCATTGCGGATCCACCTGTAGAAGGCCTCATCGGGCGAGGTCTCCTTGATGCGAGAGGGGATCTTCACAGGCTGGTCGTTCAACAACACCGACTGGATCCGCCACTGGTGAAGGTGGAAGACCAGACACCCTTCGCTGCCGTGGATGGCGATGCGCTCGTCGTGCCGGCTGGCGTTGCCCAGGGTGTTCAGAGTGCCAACCGCACCGCCCTTGAAGCGCACGTTCACCACCGCGTTGATGTCTACTTTCTTCCCCGCGTTATCCATGAACGCCGAGACCTCGAGCGGCTGCAGGCCCGTGATCCACAGCGTGGAGGCCACCAGGTGGCTTCCCGTGTCCATGAACATGCCGCCGCCCGAGAGCTCCGGATCCAGACGCCACCCCTTGATCCCCCCCCAGTTCTGGGTCACATAGGAAACCACGCCCCGCAGCTTCCCCAGGGCCCCCTTCCGGACCAGCTCCCGCGCGTACACGTGGGGAGCGTAGAAGTTTCTCTGGTAGCTCACCACCAGGAGGCGCTTCTGCTTCGCCGCCAGGGCGATCAGTGCCTTCGAGTGCCGCGATGCCGTCGTCAGAGGCTTCTCCACGAGCACATGCAGGCCCTTCTGAAGCGCCAGGCGTGCCTGGTTGTAGTGGACGGAGTGCGGCGAGCTGATGGCGATCGCGTCCAGCGAGTTCCCCTCCTTCCGCAGCATCGCCCGGTGATCGGCGAAGTAGGGTACCTCATCCCCATAGCGCTCCATCAGTGCCTTCGCCTGTGCTTCGACGGGATCGGCCACACAGCGTAGCTCCACGTCCCTGTCGGCCAGGATATGCGGGACGTGCGCTCCTCGCATGTTGCCCCCGCAACCGATCAGTCCGAGCCGGATCTTCTTCCTTGCCATAGAGTCTGCTTCCTTTCTCGTTGTCCTTTGGGCCCCTCCCCGTCCGGCCTCCGGCCGGCCCCCTCCCCGGCACGGGGAGGGGGACACTGGATCCCATCCTCTTTCGACTGTTAACCACAATCACCCGCTCGGCCCAATTCGGCCTGGATACGGGCAAGCACGCCCCGCAGGTCCTTCCTGACCTCTTTGTTCGTGACCCTGAGTATGTTGAAGCCCCTTTCAGTGAGTATCCGGTCCCGTTCCGCGTCGTCCTCTGATTCATCCTCGTGAATGGGGCCATCGACTTCAACCACCAGGCCGAAGGCATGGCAGTAGAAGTCAACGATGAAACCATCAATGATCTGCTGTCTACGGAAGTGATGGCCGCCAAGTCTGTTGCCGCGTAGATGCTCCCAGAGAAGCCGTTCCTCGTGCTTCATCCGGCTGCGAAGCTCCTTCGCCTTCCGGATCTTGTCACGGGTCACTTTCTGACCGATCACAACGCGCTTGGGGGGCAAACCAGTTTCCTCCACTAAGCTGCTCCTCTGCGAGGGGACGAGCACGAAGCTCGACGATCACCTTCAGCGCGAGGCCCCTCCCCCTTCCCGCGCCGGGAAGGGGGCCGGGGGGATAGGTCCCTCCATTCGGCGATCAATCAGGAGGCAGCCTGTGTGACGCCCAACGATCGAATCAGACACCAGGACGCTCTGGCTACTCCGCGTAACACCTCACCTCGATCACGCGTGCGTGGTCGAGGCCCCACGTCGACTCCGCCACCAACCGGAGTCGGGCCATTGGAATCGGCTCGAAGCGATGGACCCTCCGCCGCTGCACGTTCTCCTGCTCCGCGACAAGCGGCTGCCAGACCCCATCTCCGGCATCATATTCAAGCCGATAGCCCTTCACCGTTTCCGGCTGGGGACCGTACTCCATCCGCGCCGAATACGAGTCTTCCTGCGTCAGCGTGAGGATCCGGTGCTGGCCCGTGTCGAGGATGATCTGCACGCTCCCCACCTCCACGGGCGCTTCCCAGGACAGCTCGACCCACGCCGGGAGTCCCTCCGTGGGATCGCTCATCCACCGATGCGTGCCCGGCAAGGTGAGCCCCGGACGTACGCCCAGCTCGCCCCACACGGCCCGGGTCTCGCCCGACAGCACGTTGGAGGGCTCTCCCTGCTTCTGAAAGCTCGAGGCTGCAACGCGCGCGCTCCTGGCGATGTCCGACCGATCGCCGTGCTTGACCCCGGGGATGAAACAATCGTCGCGAATCAACTGCTGCTGAAGCGTACTCACGAATGCGCGGTCGTCCGCCATATCACAGGGGGCAATGTCCTCGCGACATCCCAGGGCCGCTGCCGTCCCCGCGCCCTGACCCACCACGGCGCAGGTGGCCATCACGCGGGTCGACGCGAAGGCGATGTGGCTCGCCGACATGTTCCTTCCGGCGAACATCAGGTTATCGATGTCCCGGCTGATGCAGCACCGCAGTGGTATGCCGTACACATAGTCCGTCAGGGGCTGGTTGCACGGCTTCTTCTCTCGAGCTTCGATCCCCTCGGGCGGGTGCGTGTCCAAGGACCACCCGCCGTACGCGATGGCGTCCGGGAAGTCCACCGCCCCTTCCAGATCGGACTGGACCAGCCGGTGCTGGCCGTGAAACCGGCGGCTCTCGCGCTTGCCCGGGACGAAACCGAACCAGGTGAGCGCCCAGTTCTCGGCGCCGTGGTCTCCGCCGTTCTTGATGTGATCCCAGATCCCGAGCATGATCCCCAGAAGCTCGTGCTTGATCGTCTCGTTGTCCTTGATCGTGTCGACACAGCCGCCCCATTCCACCCACCAGTAGCCATACTCCAGCGTCCGATGCGACCTAAGCTTCAGGTCCTCCTCGGTGAACTTGCGGACGAACGCGGGGGGAATGAAGCGCATGGGCTTGCCCATGTCACGCGCCAGGAAGAGCAGCGAGCTGCCCAGACGCTTGTCATCTGGCGCCTCCTCCGCGCGGGATTCTCCGAACGCCTTCGCGCCTTCCCGCCCCTCCTGGTAGGTCGCCCCGGCCTCCGCCGCGAGCCTGCCGTCTCCGGTGCAGTCCACGAAGGTCTCCGCACGTATGTGGAAGGCATCTTCCGTTGACGCACGCGTTGCGTGGACCGACACGATCCGCCCCTCCGAGACATCCACACCATCAACGGTGGTGTTGAGGAACAGCTGCAGGTTGTCCTCGTCGTGGCACTTCTCGTAGAGAATCAGGTCCAGCATCGAGGCCGACCGCTGGGGATTCCGGAAGGCCGTCTCCAGCCGGATCTCCTCGATGATGCCCCCCTCCCGCGCCTCGGTTTCGAGAGGGATTCCCCGGCGGCCGCTCGCGTCGGCCCCGCAGATGTGCATACGGATCTCGGAAGACGCATTCCCGCCGAGCATGGGCCGGTCCTGGCAGAGGATCACGCTGGCCCCGCGCCGTGCCGCCGCCAGGGCGCACGTCACACCGGCCGGGCCTCCGCCCGCCACGAGCACGTCGCAGCTCAGTTCATGCTCCTGTACGATGTCCATACCCGTTCACCTCCGTGGCTCTACCCTTGGCTCAGGTGTATCTGGGTCAGGCAAGCTGCTCTATCGCCGGCGCGACTTATCCGTCGATGCTGAGTGCCTGATTCGCCCCTCGGGCGAATCAGGTGTATCGAAGCACAAGGCCTGCGAATCGCAATGCGAGCATTACCCCTGTGCCGACAGACCAGCAATCAGCTCCTCGGACGCGACCGAGCTCTTCTGAAACATCTCCAGGAACTGGATCGTCCCACGCGTCTGCCAGAGCCCCTCCTGCGACTCGAACGACTCCATGGCCGTGCCACAGTCCCGAACGATGATCACTTCGTAACCGCGTTTGTGCATCTCGATGGTTCCGTAGTCCCGCAGAAGGATGCACGCGTTGGTGTTGAATCCCAGGAAGAACAGGAAGAGGATCCCCTCCTGCTTGCAGTACAGGTGAAGTTCTTCGCCGTTCAGGATCACCACCTCACTGCCCTCGGCCTGAACCAGGGGATGCATGCGCCGCTTCGAGCGGCGTGCAACCAGCTCCTTCTCGCGGGGCTCCTCGGGCCGGGCAAAGGCCTCGAACTCGCCGGTCTTGCTCCGGAAGCCCTGCGGCGGCCAGTCATCGCGCCTCGCGGCGGTCACCCCGTCCCTGTCGGCCAACCGCACGCGCGCGGGGTGCTCCTCGGCGAGACCGGGCGCCGGTGCGTGGATGAGCTGCATCCCGGCGGCACGGCACGCGGAAACCAGGGGGACGATACGATTGCGGACGATCTCCTCGCTCCGCTCGGAGGCCTCCTTCAGGTAGTGCCCATCCCACACGTCGACCAGCACCAGGGCCGCCTGAGAGATGGGGACTTCCCAGTCCAGGTATCCGTATCCCGTGTTAGCTTCCAGCCATTCCACCCCGGGGTCCACGTGCCAGCGGTAGTACCGGGGCCTCACCTTCAGTGTACGGGCCATCGCGTGCTTCTCCGTGAACGCGCTTCTCAGTGTGGTTGTCCCAGCCAGTCTCCAGACGAGCTAAGATAAGGAGTAGGTGGCAAAAGGAAAGTCGATTCTGCCTCCCCGCCCATTGCCCAATCCATCGATCGATCCCGGCACAGAAACGGCCCACCAGGTCTCGAATGACGAGACTCGATGGGCCGATCATCCCCCGCCCCATCTCCGTGATCTGTCTTGCGGACCTACTCCACAATCATGAACGACGTCTGCCGCTGCGCCGTCTCCCCGCTGTTGAGGTCCGTGATCTCCACATCCAGGTAATGGCGGCCGGGGCGGCTATCACCAAGCGCCAGCTCCACCCAGACGGTCTCGCTCTCGCCCAGCCCGATCTGATCGTAACCCACCGTCACCTTCTCCTTCTGGCCCCCCGTGAAGGTCCGCACCAAACGAGAGAGCACGTTGCCGGTCATCGGCCGAATCGTGTACTCCACGCGGTAGCTCGTCTGACCAAATTCGTCACGCTCGAGATTGTAGACCTCGTAGTAGACATACACGCTGTTCGAGATCCCGTAGGTTCGGGTCGGGTACGGGATCACGTGGAGCCCCTTCTTGGAGAACTTGTCCAGAGGCATCCCCTCGGCAATGCGCCACGCGAGCTCGAGGCTGCTGAGCTGCAGCTCCTCCGAGCTGTAGTCGTTCACAACGAGGTCTTTGCGGTAGAGCCCGAGGCGCCCGGTGAGGCGATCCCTCGCCCGGACCTCCAGGCGATAGGTCCCGGGCGGCACTTCGAGCTGTGCCAGGTCGGGCACGAACGACCCGATCTGGCGTCCGGGTCTCATGAAGACCAGGTCGTCAGACGTTCGGTACACCGAATCGAGGTGTGCGGACACCAGTGCGGCCTGACGCTTTACCACCATCCGCATCACATTTCCCTCGGGCACATATCGCGCCGCGTTGCCCGGCATCCCGTAGTAGATCTCCACCAGGCTGTGCCCGTTGCTTCCCCGGAAATCCGCCTGGTCGAAGTAGAAGTCAAAAGGCTCGACCTCGTACTCCGTCGCATAGAAGTCAGGCGAAACGGCCATCGCCTGCTTTGCCACGGCAGCCGGGGCGTATCGCGCGAACTTCGCCATCTGGTCGGTCTCGAATTCGAGCCCCATCGGAACAGGCGCGTATCCGAAATCTCCTATGTGGGATTCATCGGTGAAGGTGATTTCGATCCCGCCATCCACCTGCGTGTAGACCCAGGATTCCCAGGGAACCGTGGACGCATCGATATTGCCCGCAACCACCGGTTTGTACTCCCCGAACTGCAGGTGGGACTCCCCGCGATCCGAAAAGGTCGCCCGCACGAGGTCCTTGTGCATGTCGTCGATATTCAGCGAAATCCCATCGTCAGGCGCAGAGGGCGAAGACTGATTCGTGGGCAGCGAGACCTGCCCTGTTCCCTCCCCCGACAGCCCGGTTGCCGCGCCAGTACGCCCGCCATCGCTGGCGGCAGCCATGTCCAGCAGCTCGTCCTCTGAGTCGTCGGCGAGGACTTCCGCTTCCTCCCCCGTCTGCCCCAGGTCGAAACCCCGACCCCCGATCATGAGGCTGCGCACCGGGTAGACCGGCCCTACGAATGTCTCACCGGACCCTCCGACCCCGTACAGGTCGTGCGCGATCTGGTCCTTCACCCGCTGGACCTCCAGGCTCTGCTGCGCGTTCATCATCAGAGACGTCGTCCGATGGTCGGGCTCGCCGTAGCGCACGTAGACTTCGCCACGAACGTCCCAGGGCTCCCGGGCCGCGGAAAAGGTCTGCCGGGCGTACCACACCCGACGGTAGTGCTCGAGCAGTCGCTCATTGATGGGCGTGGAGAGGTCGGGGTCTCGGGCCAGCCAGAACCGGCCCAGGAAATCCTCTCTCTCGTCGTGGGGCGTCTCCCGGTATTCCGCGGCCTCCTCCGAAGTGGTGAAACGCGTGATGTCTTCGTAGAGGGCACGCTCGTCGGATCCCTGCCTGTCGATGTAGGACCGATAGAAGGCCATGGCCAGGTCCAGCTTGTCCTGCTTCGCGCTTGCGTGTGCCACGATGGGAAGCAGCTCAATGGCTTCCGGGTGCTGCTGGACGAAGCCAAGGAGGATCTGCATGACCTTGTCGTAGTCCCTCACCTGGAGGTAGGCCTGGCTGAGACGGTGCCTCCCCTCGGGGTCCTCGGGCTTCAGCGTCAGGTACTTCGTGTACCAGGGGATCGCTCGCTCGTGCTCTCGGTTGAGCTCGGCTTCGTAATCTCCCATCAGCAGGTAGGCCGGCGCATAGTTGGGATCGATCTCCAGGACCTTCTCGATGTCCGACTTGGCATCGTACTCCCACATCTCGTACCGGGCCTTTGCCATCTGGAACCGCGCGTCCACGAAACCCCGATCCCGGGTCAGGGCATCTCGGAAGTACTCCAGTGCCGTATGACGTCCCTTCGGGCGGTCCACGTAGATGAGGCCCAAGCCATAGTAGGAGCGGGCCAGCACCTCCCCCCGGCTCATCCCAGTCGCCTCCCTGAAAACCGTCTCGGCCCGGCGGTAGTCCCTCGCTTTCAGGGCCGCGAAGCCCAGCTTGTTGTGCGCCACGGGATCCCGATGACGCTGATGGGCTACGATCTCAAGCAGCTCTACAGCGCGGTCGAAGTGCCCCTCTGCCACCGCATCGACCGCCACCGCATCCAGCGAATCCAGCCGGGCGGGTAGGAAATCCCGAGCCAGGATCCGGTAGGTGCCCGGGCGACCCAGGAGGTGCAGCAGCCGTCCACGGTGCCAGGGACAGGTAAGAACGGGGTCGTCCTTTGCCACTGCGGGACGGTAAGTGTAGCTGAGTTCCCGGTCCTCGAAGGGATCGGAAGAGCAGTGGAAGAGCTCTGCAAGGGTCTTCAGGTCCCGCGTCACTACGCTCTGCTCGGACTCCGAGCCCTCCGCCTCCTGCTCCTCGATCCGAAGACTGGCCCACAGGCTCAAGGCTTCCATAGAGGTGGGTAGCTGGCCCTGAAGCTCGGCGT
>JASLMQ010000056.1 GCA_030746455.1 Candidatus Latescibacterota bacterium | reverse complement strand
TCTCGGGGTTCAGCTATGGCAATGACGCCAGCCGGCCTACGCACCCGCCTCCACAAAGCTCCCCTCCCTCTTCACCCGTTCGTGGGCCTTCTTGTATGCCTCGGAGCCGTCGTCCAGCCACCGCTCGAACTGGATCCCGCGGATGGCCCCCTCCTCGTAGCCCGTCAGGCCCTGAACGTTGGGCATGCCCCGGGTGTAGATCCGGTGCCCGTCGGGCATCTCCAGCACGCCGATGAAGTCCACCCTCTCCAGCGGCTTCCGCGCCGCCGCCCGGGCCAGCGCCTCTTCATCCACCTCCACCCCCAGGCCCGGACCCTCCGGCACCCGCGAGAAGCCCTCGACCACGGGGATCTTCTCCGTCGTGATGTCTTCGTCGTACTGATCGTCCAGCGTGATCGTATGGGCCGTTGCCGTGGGCAGAACCGCCGCCTGGTGCAGCGTGAACGCCTTCATCAGCGTGTTACCCGACTGCTGGAGGATCATCTGGATGTTGGCCTTCCCGTAGGCGAACCCCGTCTGAAGCGTCTGGCCGGCGGGACGGGTCCCGATCATGTAGATGTCGGCCACCCCCCGGATGATCTCCTGCATACCCCCCAGCTGCGGCACGTGCATCACGAGCGGGACCGCCATCTTCTCCCGCAGCCGGCTCCAGCCGTCGATGTCCTCCCAGCGAACAGGATCCTCGATGAAGCCCACGATCGGATGGTTTCGCTGGAGCTCCTCCACGATCGGCAGCACTGCACCCAGCGTGCGGTTGTGGTTGAAGTCCCAGTGGATCCTGAAGCCCGGCGGCGCCACCGCCTCGGCCGCCTTCGTCTGTTCGATCACATCGTAGTACGCGCAGCTGTGCATCTTGAAGATCGTGTAGCCCTGTCCGGCCGCCCGGTGGATCTCCTCGGCGAACACCTCCGGCGAGCAGGGCCGTGTCCACGCCGCCGCCGGCACCGCGCTCCGCACCTTCTGGCCCATCAGCTTGTACGCGGGGACCTCCAGATGCTTTCCCATCACATCGTACATCGCCATGCCCAGGGCAAGGTGCAGCTCGTTCTGGATGAAGTCGAACGGGTCGCGGCCGATCAGTCGCTCCACATCCGCTTCGGGGATCTGGGGATGATCCTCACAATCCCCGTAGCCCACCAGGCCGTTGTCCGTGTGGACCTTCACCACCACGTGCTGATCCATGTCGTACATACGGATCGGGCCGTCGTGCTCCCTGTAGCGCTCCGCCAGCGGCATCGCAATCGGAATCACTTCGATATCGGTGATTTTCACGGGCCATCCTCCCCACGTTCGCGACTTGTGATCGGGTCTGTGCTCAAAGTCATCCAACGGCTCTCCGAGGGTCTCTCCGGGCTCGCCGCGCTCCCTGTACGGCCGTCAAAGGGCGACCAGAAACACGACGAATGACAGGATCCCACCGCTCAGTGCGACGGCGCCCCACCGTCGTGTGCTCGAGAGCTTCCACCACATGTAGAGTCCAGATGCGATCCAGACGAGAATCGATACACACACGAGATCCACAATGTAGGCCCAGGCGTCGTTCAGAAGACCATCGTGCTGATAGCCGCCCCTTGCGTGGAGCCCTGTGAAGAACTGGTCCCATCTGAAGCGCTTATCCTCCACCTTCAGTCGACCCTTCCTGATGTAGTAGGTGAGCCGTACGCCCTCCCAGAAATCTACCAGATAGATGTTCAGACGCGCCTTGTTGGGCCGGTAGGTGCCGAACGGCCCGACTATGTCCACGTCTCTAAGGATCTGGGCTCCGATGGCCCGAAGGTCCGCATCATCCGGTATGTCGATATGATACTCCCGCTCGAAGCGGACCGTCCACTGCGGTGTCCCGTCCTTGTACAGGTTGTTGAAGTACGCGTTGCGCGTGAACGGAACGGCGCTGATCCCATAGACGATGAACCATGGGAGCAGGAACATGGCCAGGTAGAGATGCGTGCGTCTGTTGATCAGGTTGAAGGTCACGGTGTTCTCCCGGCTATATGGTCAAGACGAAGAACGCGAACAGTAACACGCCCACCGACGTACACAGGGCGCCCCAGCGGCGCGTGCTCCGAACCTCCCACCACATCCAGATGCCGGACAGGGCCCAGAAGACCATCGCAAGGATGACCAGATCAACTGAGAACGCCCACACATCCTCGAGGACGGGTCCGCGCCCGTAGCCGCGCCGACGGTGCAGGCCCTCCAGGAAGGACGGCAATCGAAGAACCTGCTCTTCGATGACCAGCCGACTGTCCTTCGCGGTGTATGTGATCCGCCTGGGTACGACGGGATCCTGTCGGTGAATCGTGATCCGTCCCCGGTCCAGCCGGCCCCGGACGGAGTACGTCCCGTCCAGGTCCAGGTCACTGAGGATCTGTTGGGCAACAGCTCGCGATCCCGCCCCCTCCGGAAACGTGCACGTGTAGTTCTGTTCCCTCACCTTTCGGTACTCGACAGGTCGTCCCCCGTAGTAGGCCTTGAGGGCCTCACGATGGTTCATCGCCATCGTGCTCAGTGCATACATCAGCATCCACGGCATCAGGAATAGCGCGAGATACAGGTGGATGCGATGCAGAACCTTGCTGACCATTCGTCGCCCCTTCGTGTCTTTTGTGGTGCTTAAATCTTCGCAGTCCAAGATCAGCCCGCGCTGAAGGCCTGCGCGAAAACCACGAAATCCGCCAGCGCGATGCGCCCATCCCCATCCAGGTCGTAGATCGCCTGGTACCCGGGCTCCCCTTCGGCCTTCCCGAACGCCGCGGCGAACAAAACGAAATCTTGGAAGTCTACCGTGCCGCTCCCATCGAAGTCGGACTGTTGCCGGGTCTCTGTTGTGGGAACGGCGAGCGTCATCTCCGATGACTTCACCGCCTCGACGGCCTCACGATTCAGTGGTGCGGGGTGAACTCCGCCGGCAACCCACAGATCCACCTGATCCGAGAAGTTCGGTGACTCGGGGTCCTCCGATACCCCGGGTGGGAGCAAAGACCGCGAGGAATCGATCTCGGCAAGGTTCACGATCTGCGTGTAGGAATTGCCCCGCTGAGACCAGATCGTTTGGGTGATGGGCGCGGACAGCGGCGGCGAGATCAAGTCATATTCGGTGTCCAGGGATCCGAACCCCTCGAGATTGTTCTGGTACGGCATCCGATGGACGACCGTCGTACCTGCTCCTGAACGCCGGACCTCCTCGTAGCCCTTCTGCAGGTAGGTGACCAACCACGCTTGGATCGCCGGGTCGGCCGGCACGCGTCCGGTCTCCTCAACGTGCTTGGCGATGTCCTTCAGCACGTGCGCCACGCCGGATCCGCCACCCCCGTACCGGTCGTAGAGCGTGGTGGTTCGCAGACTCCGGGTCAGAACGGTCGAGATGCCCACGGCCACCGGGTAGCCGGACGAATCCGTGAGAAGGCTGCCGTTCCAGTCCTTGAGGGCCTGGACCGCGGCGGTCACCGTCCGGTTCGGCGAGCCCTCCTCTTCGACGACCATCAACGCGAAGCGTGCGAAGTCGCGAACGGTGGGAGACACGGCGTCCTGGTGGATGGTCAGGAAACCGCCAGGCGAATAGGGTCCGGAGCCGCTCAGGAGCTCACGAAGCCGCCAGCTGCGCGCCGTGTCTCCGGCCCCGCCCGTCAGGATACCCAGCGAGTGGGGATACCACCCGCCAACGGGCAGGTTGTTCGCCGTGCTGATGAACCCACTCAGCGGGTTGTAGAGGTGCGGCATCTCGTCGAACGGAATCAGCCCGAGCCACTCGTCCTCCCCTGACCAACCCTCGTGGGGAACCCGCGCGCTGTACTTGCGCCGGGGAACGGCTGCCAGGGCCCAGTACCCGATGTTGTTGTCCACATCGGCGTAGATCATGTGGAGGCCCGGTGAGCGGTACCCCCGCATGCCCCCGACGAAGTCGCCCCAATTTCGGGCACGCATCGTGGCCAGCAGCCCCTCGATGGACGACGTCATCTCCTGGAGCACGAGATAGTGGAGCGCAAAGGTCTCACCCTCACGCAGATTCTTCAGGAATGCGTTCACGATGGGGCCGTGGTGCGTCTTCCGGACCTCCACGAACCGGGATCGTTCTCCCTTCACGCGGATCTCTTCTCGATGCACCGCCATCGCCCGCCACCCGTCGAGCCACTTGTAGCTCAGGGGATCTTCGGGATGGAGCTCCTCCTGGAAGAGATCCGCATTGTCCGATCCCAGGGCGGTGGCCCCCCACGCGCAACGGTCGTTCCAGCCGATCAGAAGACCGGGCGCACCTGCAATGCCGATGCCCCGGACGTTGTAGCGACCACCCGTCAGATGGATCTCGTGCCAGATAGAGGGCGCCGAAACCGCGATCTGGGGGTCCGACTCCAGTATGGGCTTCCCCGTTGTGGACTTCTCACCCGACACCACCCAGTTGTGGCTCGCCTTCGGCGGCTCCGATACGGGTTTGCCTGCCGCGATCCCCTTCAGCCGCTCATAGACGTCGGGGAATCGGGCCATTTCGTCCTCCGTCACCACGGCGGCAGACTCGTCGAGGACCCGGCTGTTCATCTGGCGGTAGCCCTCTTCGGCCCCGACCTCAGCTGCCAGGGCCTGGAAGTTGCGCAGCGCGCTGACCTCGCCGGTCCAGTTGGCGTCGAACCGTTCGGAGACGCGCATCCACTGCGCCACGCAGTCAGCCGGCCGCCACAGCTCGGGCGTCCCTCCGTAACGCTCGAAGATCGCGGGCAGCCGTACGGTCCTCAGGTAGGCGTTCACGCCGGCGGCATAGGCTTCCAGGGCGGCGCGCGTGTCCTCGCTCAGGTGGGGCACCACCGATTCGGCGTGTCGCTGCAGGCCCAGAACACGCATCCGCTTGTCGCGCACGATCCAGTCCCTGCCGAGGATCTCCGCCAGCCGTCCCTGGACCGCGTAGCGGCACAGGGTCATCTGCAGCATCCGGTCCTGTGCGGTCGCATATCCCGAGCCGTAGAACAACGCCCACTCGTCCTCGGCATAGACGTGCGCGATCCCCCAGGTGTCCCGCACGATCCGCACCTCGCCCGCTGCGGCCTCCGCTCGGACGGAGCACATGGACAGAGACAACAGGCACAGCACCAGAGCCAGTGCAACAGGCTTCCTGCCAGCCCTAGCGATGGGATTCATCGAGCCGAGCCTCCTGAGTCGATATCTGGGCTCACGGATACCGGGCCTCGACCAGGACCTCGTGGCAGACCATCGGGCCGCCGGCCTCGCGCAGAGGTATGCTGCACCACAGCGCCAGTTCGTTGTGCCCCGCGCGAATGACGCCTGCGGGCACGTCGGCCGCGTAGTGATCGTCGGTGTCCTTCTCGTCCGACCTCGGCACGAGCGCAGGCGCCAACAGCGTGTGGTTGAGACGCGCGTATACCGCCGTGTCATTGCCGCCCCCCGTGGTCCAGAAGTGGAGCCTGAAACGAGCATCCGCGTCTGGCCCGATCGCGAGCGACAGCTTGCGCTCCATAGGCTCCAGGGCTATGGGCAGGGGGGTCGCCTCGCTTCCGTGGTGGCAGAACCCGCCCCGGGACGACGGCGCGATTCCGTACAACTTGTCGAGGCCCGCCAGCGCCGCAGGATCGCCTGCTTCAAGAAGCGGCTGGTACACGAGCTCACGCACCATGGGACCGACCTCGCTGGCCTCTTGGCAGTACAGGTTGAAGATGTTGATTCCCTCGGCCCCATTCGCCCACCACCACGCAGCGGCCGCGCGGATCGCCTCGATCCAGGCGCTGTCCCGCTGAAACCTCGCAGGATCGTTACGCGCCTTGTACCACTCGATGAACGTGTTCGTGTTGAGCGACGGGTACACGGGCACACCGTGCCTCGCGCCAAGCGCCAGCCACTCGTTCAGCGCAAGCGCATAGGGCAGGTAGCCCATCCCCACGGTGAGTACGTCCACCAGCCCCTCCTCGAGCCAGGCCTCCGCGTCCTGTCCCAGGAGAAGGGACTTCTCCAACGAATCCATGACGTGCACGACCAGCGTGTACGGTCTTCCGCGCCTCTTGCCTATCACGTCGAGACGCGCCCGCACCTGGCGCACGAAGTCCGTCATCACGTGCGCCAACGCGGTCTCCTTACCCATCGGGAAGTTCCACACGAACCGCGTGAAGTCGAGATCGTACCCGTCGAAATCGTGCTCCGAAGCCGTCTTCTCGATGAAGGCCAGGCGGTAGTCACGCAGACCCTGGTGCTCGAAGTTCCACGCCGACCAGAGGCGCCTCTCGGCAAGCTCCTCCGGAAGCCGGTCGCGTTCCTCGATGGTGCCGATCAGCCACTCCGGATGCTCCGCCTTCATCGGGTCGTGGGTCTCCTCCAGCGTCCTGGCCATAAACGAATCGTGGATATCGTTCATGCGCAGCGACGCCCAGACCTCGATGCCCCTGGCGTGACACGCGTCGATGATCAGGTCGGCCGCCCGCCACTCGGAACCCAGACACGGAACGACACCCCGGCTTCCCTGATTCAGTCGTCCCCAGGCCGGATCGGCGCCGTTGCCCACACACCAGGCATAGGTGTCCACGTGCGTGTCGAACACGGGCGTGGTGCGCGCGTCGATGAAGGAGGCATCGGCAACGATGCCATAGTCGTAGCCGCTCCCTTCCGGATACTGGTACAGCTGGTCGGCGTCGTCGTTGTAGATGAGCCGTCGCTTCCGATGCTTGTCGAACCCGGATCCCGCCATGACTCCCTTTCCCGCCACAAAGAGCTGGGGATTCCGCACCCGCTCCCTGACGTCACACGCATGCCTTCCACCAGCCTGCCTGTCTCAGTTTTCGCGTCTTTCGGTGCGCCAGGATAAGCCTGGCTGATCTAATGAACTGCAAAGTGTTCATCCTGCCAATTGCTCGTACAGCAGGTAGCGGAGCGGGCGGCCATCCAGGAAGGAGGTCGAAGCCCCGCCGAGTGAACGTG
>JASLMQ010000055.1 GCA_030746455.1 Candidatus Latescibacterota bacterium | reverse complement strand
CTGCACTCCCAGACGCTGGGGTTCAGCCACCCGATCACAGGTCGCGACCTGAGGTTCCGGGTCGACCCGCCAGACGATATGCGCGGCGTGCTGGTGGCCCTGGGCTCCCGGGCAGGGGCACTCGGGGGATAGCGTCCAGGGGCACACAAGACTGGCCGGGCATCGTACCCTCTTGGTACGAATGCCCGGCCTCTTTTCATGCCAGCGATTTCTGATCCCCGCTAGATCTGGGGGGCCTCTCCCGTGCGCACCCGATCCACGAGGTCTTCGAGGACGTCGACGGGCGGATCGTTCTCTCGGATATGGCGGAAGACCCGGGTCTGGTCCGCCTCCCCCGTGATTCGGCTGATGACCAGCGCCCTGCGCTCGTCGATCTCGCCCGTGCGAACGGCTTCTCGGATGGGGGCCGGAAGTCGTCCGAAGCGCCGGGCGACCGCGATCTCTTCCGGGGACATTCCCAGGCGCTTGCCGACCTCCTCGTCTGGCAGATGGAAAACCTCCATTCGGCGCAGGAAGTCCACCTCATCGGCCAGATTGAGCGGCTCGACCTGGAGATTGGATTGGTAGGAGAGCTCCCTGGCGCGATCCTCTGACATGCGTCGGACGATAGCCGGGATGGTCTGCATCCCCAGCCGGCGACAGGCTTCGAGTCTGCGGCGCCCCACGACGAGCCGGTAGCCGCTCTCGAATGGGGTGACGACGACGGGCTCGATCAGGCCGTATCGCTGGATCGATCGCATCAGATCGACCAACCGTTCCGATGCGACGCGCTGTCTCAAGGGTAGCCTGCGCTCGTCGATCTGGTCCACGGGCACATCGATGAGTTCGTCGGGCATGTCACACCAAAGGTAAACGCCTGCATGAAGTCCTTGAGGCTACCTGCAGGCGAAAAGGTGGTATGGGTATCTAGACGGGTCGTGGCAACCGGTGGTGGGTCGGATCTCTCAGACGCTCTCCCACTCGTCTTCGGGCATATCCTGCGCCAGCTTGAGGGCACCCAAGGCACCCGCATAGATCGGATCATCCACAACCGTTACGCGCGAGGGCCCGAATTCGGTAAGGTCCGTTTCGATGACCTCCGGCAGACCCCTGATCTGGCTTCCTCCCCCTGCCAGCACGATACTGTTGCGCAGATCATCCTGAAACTCGGGTTCGAAGCTGGTGATCAGCTCGCGGATGGCAGAGAGCATATTGGGCAGGATACCCTCGCAGCCCTCCTTGAGCTCCTCGGCGATGTTGTTGAGCACCGGCTTGCCTTCAACCTGGAACTCGACGCTGATCCCCTCCGTGATGGGAGAGACAAAGGCGTAGCGTTCCTTGATGGTGCGCGCCAGGTACCGCGAGATGGGCGAATCCTTGACCTTGTCCTGCAGCAGGTCGTGGAACCTCTCGTCGATGTAGTTGCCTGCTTCGTAGAGGGTGCGCTGATCCACCTCGTCGGGGATGGTCCCGTGCATCCGGCACAGGTCGAGCGTCCCGGCGCCGATATCGACCACGAGGGCATTGCTGTAAAGCCCCAGCCCGTAGGCGACCAGGAAGGGCTCCGAGACGACCATGACGGCGTCCGCCAGATCCCTCAGCACGTCGATGATGGCCTGCTTGTCGCTAATGCTGGCCATTGCCGGCGATCCGACGACGGCGCGGACCGGCTGGCCAGGTCGGGTGTCGGCGAGCCCGATCACGTGCTTCACCAACTCTTCCACCGCCGCGGCTTCCCGGTTGTCGTCCCCTCCTGCTTCCGCTCGCGCCTCAGGATCGGGACGGTATTTGAACACGCCCTTCTCGAGCGGGTAGTAGAGGTCGAGGCTCATGTCGATTGCGGACGCATTCCTCTCCGAACACAATGGGCTTCTGTAGGAATTTGTATGCAACCAGATCCTTGGGCCACCCCACCACGCTGGGCACGGTGCGGGTTATGTCGGTGCTGGTGGCCACGGAGCTGTTCGCCGTTCCCAGGTCGACCCCGAGGTAGAGAACGTCCTTTGGTCCGGTTTCCTGGCCCGCAGGAGGCGCCACAGCCTGTCCGGGGGAGGCACCAGCCGTTTCGGGAGGGCGCTGGTTCGGCGTGCCCTGTCCGGTCTCCTCCGCCATGGTTTGGTTTTCCCTCCGTGGTTTGGGTCTGCTACGGGTCAGTCCGCAGACTCCTGGTGTGATTCCAACTCGATTGTGATGGGCGTGGTGTCCCCTGCCGGGGGTGATTCACCCCTTCGCCCCTCCGAGGAAGCATCTGCACCTGTCTCGGTAGCCGGCTCACGCGATGCCTCGGCATCGACCAGGTCGGCCGGTTTTCCTATGTCGTGATCGGTTGCGGCTCGTAGACTGAACCGGGCGGCGATGCCTCCTGGTGGATTCCACCGTCCCCCCGGCTGTCTGGGCCTGAAGCCCACGCTAAAAGGGGCGCGCGTGGTGGCGACCACTTCATCCAGGACGCCATCGGAGGGCTCCCGGCCCTCAGAGGGAGCGCGGCTCATGGAAACGACGCCGCTGCTTATGTGCGCCGGGTCCCCCCGCATCGCCTCCGGAGGGGACGTACCGTTTCCATCGGAACCGGCTGCCAGTCGGGCGACGGCCTCTCGCCTGCGGGCCTCCCTTGCCTCGTCTTTGAGACTCTCTGTGAGTGAGCGGATGCTCATATCGATCTCTTGAAGAACTCGATCGCCCTGTTGTGCTCGCCCTTCTGCTCGTAGGCCAGCCCGAGGCTCTGATAGATGCCAGGGTGATCGGGATCCAGCTTCAAGACTTCGTTGAAGGCCGTGACGGCTTCGTCGTGGCTGCCCCGCGCGCTGTGGATACCTCCCAGCCGGTAGTGTGTCTCGGCGTTCTCGGGCTCGATCTCGACCGCTTCCTTCAGGCATCTGACGGCTTCGCCGAAGTTCTCCGTCCTGCCGTAGACCTCGGCGAGCTTGTAATAGGCCTTCAGGAACTTGGCATCCAGCTCAATGGACCCCCGGTAGCTCTCGATCGCCTCCTGGAAGTCCCCGTTGTTGTCGTAGGCGACACCGAGCTTGTAGCAGGCCTCCGGTGTCCGGCGGAGATCCACCAGCTTCCTGAAGGCCCCGATGGCCCCCGCGTAGTCGCCTCGGTTGTTGTAGTTGACCCCCAGGCGGTCGTGGATCTGCGCGAGGTCTTCGCTGCTCAGACCGAAGATGTCTTCGAAGAAGGAGGCCGTTCGATCGGTGAGTTGCTTGGCATACAGCAGGAATGTGTAGCAGGTGGTCTCGAACGCGTCCAGGCGGGTCTCGATTCGCTCCAGTCGCTTCAGGATGTCCTCTTCGGCGAGTGGCTCGCCAGTTGCCGACTCCTCGATCTCCCACTCGTGGGTCAAGCGCTCCCCGACGGATGGCCGCGACCGCGTTTCTGCCGCTTCGGGTGTGTCATTCCGGAGTCATGTATTCAGCGAGGGTATCCAGTCTGCGGTCGGCAGCTTCCGTCCCCGGCCTGATCACCGAAGGGGAAGATGGAACCAAAGGCCTGCCCCGCTCGCGTCCGCCTGTGTTGGCCGTTTGCCCTGAGTTCAAGATCTTATCCCCCTTCAGGTTCGTTCTGGTGCGTTCCCGTCCTCTTCGCCGTTGTCCACACGATCGATCGACGCGGCCACCATGGCTCGGGGCGTGGCTCGAAACCCGGGGATGGCGCGTCCGGTTCGGCAGGACCACCGGCGACAGCCGCACGGCTTCTGTATGCAGTCGGCCCCATCGGACCGTTGTTGGTTGGGGATTGGCTACAGGCAGTTATGCGAGGGCCCTCGTCCGCTGAAGCGGGTCCCGGTGACGCGCCTGCACGAGCGCCCCAAGCCGCAGCGCTTACGCTTGGCCCGGCCACGGGTGTTTCCACCGGCTGATCTCTCGCGGTACCCGAGCTGCTGGCAAGGCATCGGGGCTCCAGAACCGCGATCCCACCGGGGCCACCGTCCCACGTGAAGCGGCGGTCTCCCAAATCCGTCTTGACATCCGAGGGGTCTTTGAATATATTCGCTCGACTTGGCCCCAGGTACGGATGGACGCCCTCTTAAGGTTTGTAATTTCACGCCTTAGGTTGATCTTGGGGGCATCGAGCCGCGGGAGTGTCGAGGCGTTGAGGCAGGCGGTGCTCAGCGGCGGCGGTGCGGGGAATCAGAGGGCGGCCGATCCGGCAGGAGTCGTTCCGGACGTTGTGGGTCAGGTGGGTTTGGGACCCGGTGTGCCGGGAGCATCCGGCTGGATCCCGTACTTGTCGAGACGATAGCGGAGCGTGCCTCTGCTCAGACCAAGGAGCTTGGCGGCGCGGACCTGGTTGCCACCGGTCAGCGCGAGGGCTTGCTGGATCAAATCCTGGTTCACCTCGTCCAGCACAATACCTTCGGGAGGTAGCACGAACCCTCGCTTCTGCCCCTTTTCCTGCGCGGGCTCGTCGCCGCCTGGCAGCAGGGAATCGAGAAACTCCGGCATCAGTACATCGCCCTCCTCAAGCAGCACGATGCGCTCGATGGTATTCCGAAGCTCGCGGACGTTGCCCTTCCAGTCGTAGCGCAGCATCCAGTCCGACGAACCGGGGTCGATCTCGGACATGGTCTTCCCGAATACGCCGTTGAACTCCTGAAGGAATCGGACCACCAGGGGAATGATGTCGTCACGGCGCTCGCGCAGCGGAGGGATGTGCAGGTAGGCGACGTTCAGGCGGTAGTAGAGGTCCTCTCGGAACGCGCCCGCGCCCACCGCCTTGCGCAGATCCTTGTTGGTGGCGGCCACGATGCGCACATCCACGTGGATGTTCTTGTTGCTTCCCAGCCTGTAGAAGGATTGCTCTTCTACCACACGGAGGAGCTTGATCTGGTTATCGGGACTCAGCTCGCCCACCTCGTCCAGGAAGAGGGTGCCGCTGTCTGCGGATTCGAACTTACCGGCACGGGCCTGGCCCGCACCGGTGAATGCGCCCTTTTCGTAACCGAAGAGCTCGCTTTCGACCAGGTCCCTGGGCATGGCGCCACAGTTGATGGGCACGAAGGGGCCTTCGGCCCGGTTGCCGCGGTAGTGGATCAGCTGAGCGATGATCTCTTTCCCGGTTCCGCTCTCACCTTCGATCAGGGCGGTGGTGGTCTCGCTCTGGGCGATCCGCTCGGCCAGCCGGATCACCTTCCTGAAGGCCTGGCTTTCTGCCACGATCCGCTCGAAGTCGATCTTCTCCATCTGCGCGGTGCGGAGGAGCTGGACCTCGCGACGGAGTCGGACCGTTTCAAGGGTTTCGGAGATGAGGAGCCGAAGCTCGTCGGTGTTGAAGGGCTTGGTGATGTAGTTCCGCGCCCCGGCCTTCATGGCGCGGACCGCGGTCTGGATGCTCCCCTGCGCCGTGATCATGATGGCGGCGATATCGGGATCGTTCTTCTTGATCCGGCCCAGTGCTTCGATGCCGTCGATCCCGGGCAGCCCGACGTCGAGGAGAATCAGATCCGGGCTCTCCCGCTCGGCGACTTCCACACCTTCTTCGCCGCTTATTGCCGATGCGACGGTGTAGCCCTCACCGGCCAGGACCTTCTCGAGGAGGGTCCGGATGGTCAGGTCGTCGTCAACGACTAGTGTCTCGTCCCGGAAATAGATTTACATAATCGTTCGATCTTCTGAAGGATCG
>JASLMQ010000054.1 GCA_030746455.1 Candidatus Latescibacterota bacterium | reverse complement strand
GAAAGGACTCAGGAGACAGGAGTCAGGATTCAGGGAAAGGCGAAACCGGCAAGGGCCTATCCACCTCGCCTCTTTTCCAGAGCATTGATCAAACCGTTGAGCATTCGACCCACTTCGCCGCACCTGCCCAGGACCTCTCCTTCCACGTCACGTTCGACATAGCCGAGGCGTTGTGAGATCTGGATGTGGGTCTCGAGCTCCATCAGGGAACCGTGGGCGATGGACAGGAGTCTGAGGTAGTCCCCCGTCCTGCTTCTCCCGTGACCCTCTGCGATGTTGGCTGGGACCGACACGGCCGTTCTCTGCAGTTGCGCCTTCAAGCCGTAGACCTCGGACGGCGGAAAGTCCTTGGCAATACCGTAGCAGTCGACAACGAGATCCATCGCCCTCTGCCAGACTTCGAGGTCCCTGTAGCTCTCAACCATGGGCTCAATCTCCGTGCGTGTGAACAGGACTCAGGAACCAGGATTCAGGATTCAGGGAACAACAGAAGCCCGAAGGGACTCTCACATATCATAACGCCGCCGTCCCCGACTCCCGATCCCTGACTCCCGACTCCTACCCGAGCCCCGGTATCCTACCGATCTCCTCTTTGCCCATCCCGAGGAAATGGCACTTCTCGCGTATGTAGTACTGATAGATCTCGAAGCTCACGCCGTCGGGGCTCCGGTGGTCGATGTGGGGCACGAACCCACCCTCCTGAAGCACCGGCTCGAGCCTTCGGAACTCGGCCAGGATCGCCTCCTTGGTCTCGAACAAGACCAGCTTGTCGAACCCGCCGAGGATGAGGAGATCGCGCCCGTACTCCTGACGGAAACGTACCACGTCGTTCCCCGGCTTGATCTCGAACGGGAACGCGCAGTTCATCCCCATCTCCAGCCAGAGGGGCACCAGGACCTCGATGTTGCCGTCGGTATCGGTGAAGATGATGTCGATCCCGTGCTGACGGAGCATCTCCATCACCGGCCGCATGTGGGGAATGATGAGATCGCGGAACATCTGAGGGCTCAACAGGGGCCCGCTGTTGAAGCAGATGTCCTCCCACCCGGCCGCATAGTCGAATTCGATCTTGTGCAGCAGCGGCGGCAGGTACTCGAGCTTCAGCTCGGTCAGGTGGATCACCATCTCCTCCACCAGCCCGGGATCGTCGCAGGCCATGTAGGCCAGGTTCTCGAAACCGACCCAGTTCCGGATGCGTCCGATGAACGACCCGAAGTTGATCCCTACCGGAAGCGTGCTGTTCCGCAGCTCCGCAGCGCGGCCATCGATCCACGCCTCGGTCTGCCCACGCCACGCATCATCCTTCACCAGGAACTCGTCCCGAAACCGCTCCCACGAAGGCCGGTCCTGAATCGGGAACTCGATGTAGTGCGGAATCGTGCGGATCCCCTCCTTCACCTCCTCGCACAGGATCCCGAAACCGTCGCGGTAGACCACCTTCCCGTCCCGCTCCCCGACCACCTCGACCGACCGCGCAGGCCCGGCTTCGATGTGACCGCCCACAGTGACGCGCTGCTCGCACCCGAAGTGACGCTCCAGAGCCCCGTCGTGGATCACACCCTCGGAATCCCGCTCAAGGGAGGCAGGCAGGTGTCCCTCGTCCGCCCAGCGGTCCTTCAGGCTCGTCCAGTAGCCGAATTCCACGTGGGGCAGCCGATCCACGGCCTGGAAGTGCATGGCTCGTCGGAACCGCTCCCGTGGGGTCATCTCCCCTCCGATCCGATCCGAGACGATCGGTGCCCGATCTGCAATCTGTGCCATCGGCATGACGCTCCCGTTTGGGTTTCTTCCCAATGTACCGTTGAATCTCAATTGTGCAACGGGAAAATGGCGGATCCACGGGACGGGGGTGGCTCCACACGACCGTCCCCTGACCGCACGCGGGCCCGGGCCAAAACTCGCTTGACGGACGACACAAGATGTAGTATTATCTAGGTGTTAACAACCAGATTACCCGCAACCTATTGCGTATCAAGCGGTTCCCCTGCTTTCCCCTCTCTCCTCCCGATCTCCCTGCACCCAGAGCATGCCGGACGTCACGGGTCTGCCCGCTTTGGGCTGTCCGAGCCGGAGCAGTCCGCCGGTGCCTCGACGCCTGCGTCGATACTTGGCAGGCGGCCGTCTTGCTCAACTCGTTGCCCTTTCAGCAAGTCCGGTACAGTGGACGCCTGACCGTTCAGACGCTTGAGGAGGACATACATTGCACCTCTCCCGTCTCACGGCCGTCGGCTTCAAGTCCTTTGCCCAGAGGCTCGACCTGCCGTTCCAGAAGGGGATATCCTGCGTGGTGGGGCCCAACGGCTGCGGTAAATCTAATGTCGTGGACGCATTGCGGTGGGCGCTGGGTGAACAACGCACGCGGTCGCTCCGCAGCCACCACATGGAAGACGTGATCTTCTCCGGATCGCGAACACGGAAGCCGCTTGGAATGGCCGAGGTCTCCGTGACCATCGACAATTCTACCAACCTGCTTCCCACCGACTTCTCCGAAATCACCGTTACCCGCAGGCTCTTCCGCTCCGGGGAGAGCGACTACCTGCTGAACAAGGTCCCGTGCCGGCTGAAGGATATCCAGAATCTCTTCATGGACACGGGTCTGGGGGCCTCCCACGCCTACGTCATCGAGCAGGGCATGGTGGACGAGATCATCAGCGACAATCCCGAGGAGCGCCGACGGCTCTTCGAGGAGGCCGCCGGGGTCACGCGCTACAAGGTCCGTCGCAGGTCAGCCTGGAACAAGCTTCAGTCCATCCAGCACGATCTGGAACAGATCGCCCTCCTGATCAGCGAGGTGGAGCGGCAGGTGGCGTCCCTCCGGCGGCAGGAGCGCAGGGCGCGGCTCTACAAGCAGCTCACCGGAGAGCTGGAGGACCTGGACATCCAGCTCGCGCGATACCGGTATTTCGATATGGCGTCGCGCTCGGAACCGATGCTCGAGGAGATCGCCTTCCTGAAGGAGGACGTCGAGGTCGGCGCCGTCGACATCACCCGGCTGGAGGCCCAGATCGAGGAGACTCGAGCCGAGCTGGCCCAGCAGGACCAGGCCGTTTCGGACGCCAACGCCGAGGTCAGCCGACACGTCGAGGTCGTACACAGGAAGGACCGTGAGATCCTGGTTGCCCGTGAGGAGGCCAGGAGCATCGAGGCCTTTCTCTCCCGAGCCAGCCAGCAGCAGGAAGAGCTGGGAACCCGCCGGGAGGCCGCTCGCCAGCAGGAGGAGGCCGCGGCCCGTGGATCCAGCCAGGCCGCCGAGTCCCTGGCCGAGGCCGAGGGTCAGCTGGAGAACCAGACCGCGGACCTCGAGTCCCTCTTGGAGGCGCTCGAGACCAGCCGCGCGGAGGCCGAGGGCCGAAACACACGCCTGATCTCCGTGCTTGGCGAGATCCGGGAAATGAACGGCAGCCTTGAGCGATCGCGGGCCGAACTCGACGGCCTGTCCCAGCGGCGTTCACGGCTTGCCGAAGATGCAGAGCGCGTTCGCGCGCGCCGCGCCGAGGCCGACGCCGCCGCGGCCGACGCGGCCGGACGGATCACCCAGATGGAGCAGGAGGCGACGCAACGGACCGCGCAAAGGGCAGAACGGGCAGCGGCCAGGTCCCGTTTCCAGGAGGAGCGCGACCGGCTCGCGGAATCCCACAGCGCCCTCTCGGCGAGGGCGGAGTCCATCGCCGCACGGCTCGCCCTGCTCAAGCGGCTGCGGGAAGGGTTCGAAGGCTACTCGCAGGGCATCCGCGCCGTGGTGATAGACTCGCCCTTCTCGGATCGGGTAAGAGGCGTTGTCGCGGATCTTATCGACCTGGATCGCGAGCACACCGCCGCCATCGAAGCCGCGCTGGGCCGCGCGCTCGAGTGTCTGCTCGTGGATTCGACCGCAGACGCCGGAGAGGCCATGGCCTACCTCCGCTCGGGCGGGCAGGGGGCCGCCGCGTTCCTCCCGCTGGATCGCGTGTCTCACGCAACCGGCATCCCCTGGGACGTCCCCTCGGGTGAAGGGATCATCGGCCGCGCGTCGGACCTGCTCAGGAACGTCAGGAACGGCGGCGGGGCGATCGCGACCCTTCTGCGACGCGTTCTCGTGGTATCGGACCTGGACGCAGCGGCGCCGCTAATGTCCCAGATGCGGTCACTGGGGGTGGACATCGTCACCCTCCACGGGGAGCTGCTGGCGGCAGACGGCACCGTATACGGAGGCGCGGCGGCCGGGGAGTCCACCGGCCTCATCGGGCGGGCGCAGGAGATCGAGTCGCTCGAGGAGCAGGAGAGAACGGCACGCGAAGACCTCGAGGATCTCGGCGCGCGGATTCGCCGCGTATCGGAGGACCTGGCCGAGGTGACCTCGCGAATCGAGACGGACGATACAGCCCTTGCCGAGCTACAGAACAGGCTGGCTGGCCTCCGAAGCGATCTGCAGAACACCCAGGCCGAGGCCCACCGCCAGGCCGAGGTGGCTGCGGAGCTTGCGGAAGAGGGGACGCGCCTGCAGGAGCGTGAAACCGAGCTGAAGCAGGCCGTGGATCGTGCGGCGGCCGAATTGGAGGCCCGCGACGCGGCGCGAGCCCGCCTGGAGTCGGAAACGAGGACGGCCGACGAGTCCACGCGCGAGTTCGAGACCCAGCGACGAGCCCAACAGGAGACCGTCGCAGGCCGCCGTGTCGAGATCGCGTCTCTCAGGGAACGGGTGGAGGCGCTTCGTCAGGAGGCGCAGCGTCAGAAGCAGAGCCAGACCGACCTGGAAGGGGAGATGGAGCGGCTGGTCGGGGAGAAAGCCCAGAACAGTGGGCGCAAGGCGCATCTCGACGAGCTCGTGACGGTCGCATCGGGCGAGCTGGAGGGACTCCACAATACCCAGACCGAGCTGGAG
>JASLMQ010000053.1 GCA_030746455.1 Candidatus Latescibacterota bacterium | reverse complement strand
GATGACCATGGAGGCTAGGTCGCTGCGGAGCGCAAAACGGCGTCGCGGTGAATTTCACGACGTGGACGTCAAGAACCAGCCGTTCCCCAAGCCGCTGAAGGATTTCTGCCTCGAAACCGACCTGTCGGGTGAGGTGTGGGTGGTCCCGCCGGACGAGGAAGGGGGGAAGTCGCTTGCCGATCGGGTGGTCGGAGCGCTTGGCTCGGGAGCCACAGTGCGGACGGCTGCCGACGTCGCGGGGACCGATGGTTCCGAGGCGGAGATCGTGGCCCTGGGGAACGTGCATAACAACGACCTGATGCGCCGCCTCGGCATGGAGTTCTACCTGTGGACCGACCACTACTTTCCTGGGGGCGACGGCTACGAGGTCCGCACGATCCACAACCCCTTCGGCAGCGGCCGGAATGTGGTACATCTCGGCGCCAGCACACCAGATGGCGCGGCCCGAGCGGTGGATGCATTCGTGGACATCCTCGACGAGGACGGGCCGCGACCGGGGCGCATCAACCACGTCGTGTCCGACAGGATCCCCAAGGAGCCACCGTCGGGCAACCAGGTCCGGGAGAACATCAGCCGCATTACGGAGAGCATCGCCCTCTCCGGGGGCCAGGGCCCGCTCCGGCAGATGGTCCAGAACGGGCTGATGTACTACCTGACGGGGCACAACGGCTACGGCGAGATGTTCCGCGAGGAGTTTCTGTTCTTCATCGATCTGGTCGAGGAGGTGGGAACCTGGGCGCTGGCGAAGGGCACGAACGTCTACTTCTGGGGCTACCGGATGTTCACGGCCTGGGACGTGCTGGAGGAAGGCGACGTCCTGAGCGACGCGGACCGGCTGAAGATGACGACCGGGCTCTACAACATCCTCCGCTGGGTCTCGGCGATGACCCACTTCCGGTACGACGGGCCCGATCAGATCGTGCAGCACCAGAACCACCAGAGCTTCGCCGCATCCACGCTCTACACCGGCGCGCGGTACTTCAAGAAGTACTATGGCCTGAAGATCTACGACGAAAAGCTGCCCTACGCACAGCGGATCCTCGAGCTGCACGCACGATCCTACAAGCCGAACGACAACGCCGGGACGGGCTACATCTGGCTCACGCCCAGCCACGTGATCAAGTATGGCATGCTGAGCGGGGATTTCTCCTTTCTCGAGAACGGCCACCTGGCCCGTCTGCTGGACAGCGCGGTGCTCACGATCGACAGCCTGGGCGACGAGTGCACCTACGGGGACGTGGGCGGGTATGCCGGCGGGGCCCCACGGCGCCCCAGCGGACTGAACGCCGCGGCGATCGGTGCGTGGTTCTACAACGACGGACGCTACCGCTGGCTCCACGACTGGATGGCGAAGGGCGTGAACTGGGAAGACCGGGGTGGATCCCCCATGGAGCTCTACGACGGGTACTTCTTCAAGGACATCCCTCCTGTCGAGCCCACCGACCTGCTCGGGGCCCGCGCGTCCATGCTGGACGCCATAGCGTACGAGATCGCCGAGGAGCAGACGCAGGCCCCCTGGCGGCTTCGGGACACGCCAACGGAGATGCCCGTGGTGCCGCCGGGGGAGGCGTTCGACAAGCTGGCGATGCGCCGGAGCTTCGACCGGCGGAGCGAGTACCTGCTGATCGACGGGCCCACGAGCTTCGCCCATTCCCAGGAGGACGGGAACGCGATCATCCGTATCTGCTGGAACGAGCGGATCTGGCTCGCCGATCTGGACTACATTCGTCGGCTGGCGCGCTACCACAACACGGTGGTGATCGCGAAGGACGGCGAGTGTCTCCAGAAGCCGCTCCAGGCCGCGTTGAAGGCGATCGCTGATTTCGATGACTGGGGCTACAGTCGGACGGTGTCTCCGGGCGACAACGGTACCGATTGGGCGCGCAACATCTTCTGGCGCAAGGGCCGCTACTTCCTGGTGATGGACACGGTGGAGGCGCTGGAGTCCGGCGACTTCCTCCTTGACTGTATCTGGCGCGTACTGGGCAACGTACGGGACGATGGGAGTACGCTTCACCTGGAGCAGACGGGTGAGCACTTTCACATTGCGCAGGCAGACGAGGCGGACAGGTGGCTGACCGACCGGGAAGCGGACTACGCGCCGGACCGCGCAAACTGGGGCAACTACCCTCACGCGGACGGTGTGGTGCGGATGTGGCACCAGACCAAGCGGATCGCACTCGATGCAGGTGAGCGCACGGCCTACATCAACCTGCTCTACCCATCCAACGACGACCACGATCAGGCGTTCGACATGGAGCGCATCGGGACCTCCGTCGCACGGGTGCGGGACCGGGACACCGGACAGGCTGAGATCCTGGGTGTCGCCGAGGATGGGTCCCAGACGGGCGACCTGAAGGTGGAGGCGTCGCTCTTCAGGATCGACGCGAACGGCTTTACCCTTGTGAAGGGAACGGCGCTGTCGTGGAATGGCCCCCTCTTCCGCAGCTGGACGCCTGTCTGCGTGGAGATCGACCTGGCGTCCGGAACCGGCACCATCGAGGCAGAGGCGGACACGCGGGTGGGTATCCGGGCCGGCACCGTCACCCTGAACGGCCAACAGGCTTCGGGAGGCGGCGAGGGACGGCTGACGTGGCTCAGCCTGCCCGCGGGGCGCCACCAGATCGGTATCGCACCAGCCGGAGAAGCCAGTTTCGGCGGGCTGGTCGAGGGGCTGGCAGTGTCGGATGACGGCTACAGTCACGCGACGCGCAAGCCGGTGCCGAACGACGGTCTATCTCCGGT
>JASLMQ010000052.1 GCA_030746455.1 Candidatus Latescibacterota bacterium | reverse complement strand
GTATCCCTCAGGTGCTGGACAACCCGTATGGCCTCGGGAGCCGTGGTTTCGACAATCAGGTAGCAGCACCATGGACATCCGGGCGCGCACTGAATCGCGACAGGGCAGGGATGATGTGTCACCATCTCCCCCGAATAGTGGTCGACGGACTCGGCGGCGAGGTCGGCGAGCTTCAGGAGTGCCTGGGGCGACATCTCCTCCCCCAGCATCTCCACAGCAGCCGAGTGCATTGCGTCTTCGATGGCGCGGTAGTAGGCCGCCTCCTCGGATCGATCTTGCGTCATTTGAGGCACCAGTCCGGCACGAGGTGCCGATGCGCCTCCAGAAGCTCGTCCATCAGGGCGTAGATTTCGCGCGTGGAGAGCACGGCAGAGGCGAGGGTGGACACCAGCGCAGCGTGATAGATGTAGTCCCTGTTCTGCTCGAGGATGCCGCGTGCCGTCAGCTCCTGGACGTTCAGGTTGGTTTGGATGACAGCGGCGCACTGGGGCGGGAGCTCGCCGACGTGCGTGGGTTGAATGCCGTTACCATCGACCAGGCACGGGACCTCCACGCATGTGTTGTCCGGCAGGTTCGTGATGAGGCCCGTATTGAGCACGTTCCCGTTGAACACGAAGGTGTCGCCCGTGGCGATGGCGTTGCAGATACGGGAGGCGTACTCCCCCGAGGGCCTGTCCGGGATCCTGAAGGCGGCGACTTCTTCACCCGGCTCGGCATGCCCACGCCTCATCCTGCTCCGGGGAACGAAGGTGACCTGACCTCCCTCGGCCAGGAGGTTCCTCCCCTCCACGAAGGCCTGATGCACCTTTTCGAAGATCTCGACGGCCTCCTCGCTTCGCAGGACGTATTCGTCCACCGCGATATCGTATTCCTCGATGAGCTCGTCGCTCTTGATGAAGTAGGGCAGGTATTCGGACAGGTGATAGCTCGACTCGGTCATGAAGTAGCCCAGCCGGCGGAACATCTCCTGTCGAACGAGTTCCTGATCCGCGTGCGTGGTGTCGAAGGCCTTCCGGATGAGGGGATAGGCGTCCTTGCCGTCGGCCTCGAACTTCAGGAAGAACGCCAGGTGGTTAATGCCTGCGCAGAGGTAGCGGATCTTCTCGTAGGGCACATCGATGATCTGCGCAAGTCTTCGGGCGGTGCCGAAGACGCCGTGACACAGACCGACGGCGTCGACGGACGATCCACGGAGCAGGCTGGACATCACCATTCCCATGGGGTTGGTGTAGTTGAGGAGGTGCGCATCCGGACAGATCGCCTCCATGTCCCGAGTGATGTCGAGGAGGGCCGGGATCGTGCGCAGCGCGCGAGAGATCCCGGGGATGCCCATGGAATCGC
Source organism: Candidatus Latescibacterota bacterium (assembly GCA_030746455.1). The sequence goes on along the minus strand of JASLMQ010000052.1, from coordinate 1,844 downwards.
CGATGACCAGCTTGAGCCCGTGGTTGCGACAGACTTCGAAATCCGTCCTCGTGGCATCGAGGCCGCCCACCTGGATCATGGTGATCGCGAAGTCGGCGCCGTCGAGCGCTTCCCGACGGTCGGTTGTGACGGTGAAGCTCGCATTCGTCTTCCGAACTTCGTTCACAAGCCGTAGGGTGTTCTCGGCGAAGTCCAGTCGGTCGGGGTCGACGTCCATCAGCCGAAACTCAGCGTCCTTGAAGGGTTCGAAGAACAAGAGGTCGTTCACCAGCATCCGCGCGAAGGTCACGCTGCCGGCACCCATAATCGCGATCTTCTGCATGCCTGTCCCCTGATTGTGTCGATCCCTGGTCAATTGGTGAGCCTGTTCTTGACTTCGCTCCAACGTACGCTATCATAGGAACGGAGTCAACTGCGGGCAAGGCAGCTCAGACGGCAAAAGGGGAGCTCGGCCAATGCGCATCCTGTTCTTCGATATCGACTGCTTGCGTCCCGACCACCTGGGATGCTACGGCTACGACCGCCCCACATCTCCCAGAATCGATGCGATCGCGGCCGAGGGCATGCGGTTCGACCGGTACTACTGTTCGGACTCGCCGTGCATGCCGTCCCGGCACGCGCTGATCTCGGGCCGGTTCGGAATCAACAACGGGGTGGTCACCCACGGGGGACCGGCGTCGAAGCTCCAGATCCGGGAGAAGCTCTACGGCGGGCCCCGGCCGGAGAACCAGCTGCTTCAGAGGCAGATGCGCGAGAACGGCACGGAGACGATCTCGTTCAGCAACTTCCCTGTCCGCCACTGCGCATCCTGGTTCAGCCTGGGATGGACGGAGTGCCATTCGCCCAGCCTGGGCACGGGCAACGAGACGGCGGAGGAGGTCAACGGCCCGCTGCTGCACTGGCTGGAGAGCAACGCGACACGGGAGGATTACTTCCTGCACATCAACTACTGGGATCCGCATCGGATTTACACGATGGACCCGAGCTGGGCCGACCGGTTCAGGGACTACCCGGTGACTCAGAGCTGGCCGGACGATGTGGCCATTGCCGAGCACCAGTCGATCGAGGGGAGATTCACTGCGCTGGGACAGTTCCCGGACAACAGCAGCACGACGCCGCTGATGCCCGGGGCGGTTCGGAACCGGGCCGACTTCGAGCACATGGTCACGGGCTACGACGCGGCCATTGCTTATGCCGACCATCATGTCCAGCAAGTGTTGGATGAGTTGGACCGACAGGGGGTGCTGGACGACACGGCCGTCATCATCAGTACCGACCATGGGGATGCCTTTGGGGAGCATGGGATCTACTCAGATCACGTGTGTGCCGATGAGTGCATCAACCGGATCCCGCTGATCGTACGGTGGCCCGGGATCACGTCCCACGGTGGGTCGTGCGACACGCTGGCCTACAACGTCGACTTGAGCGCCACGCTGTGCGAGCTGACCGGTGGGCAGATTCCCGAGCACTACGATGGCCGGTCGCTTGCGAGCCATCTGCGAGGTGAAGGGGGATTGGAGCGGGACTACGTGGTGTGGGGGCACGGCCTCTATACCCTCCAGCGTGCGGTTAGGACCAGGAGCCACCTGATGATCCGGACCTACGACGACGATGGTTACGCCTTCGACCCTGTGGCGCTCTACAATATGGACGAGGATCCGTACCAGACGCGGAACCTGGCTGAGGAGCAGGCCGACCTGCTCGCGCAGATGGACCACCACCTGGCCGAGTGGTTGCACGAGCAGAGCGTGAAGCCGTATGCGATTCCCGATCCGATGCAGGTCGTGCTGAGGGAGCGGCAGGCAAAGGGCTAGACGCAGAAGATCAAAGTCTTACCACAGATG
>JASLMQ010000051.1 GCA_030746455.1 Candidatus Latescibacterota bacterium | reverse complement strand
GGCACGTACAGCGGCCAGTGTGTGCCTCCGACCGCATACTCGATCCCGTAGGCTTCGAAGTCTTCACGCCCAATACCGATCGCCAACTCGCATCCGGGTTCCCCGCCCTTCCGCAAGCCATAGACGGGATTCTCGTAAGCTCCACCCGCAATCTCGTCGATCTCCCACTGAGACACGCAGCTGACCTCGACTCCGAAGTGGAAGCCGGCGGGAGGATCGCTGTCCAGGTATTCCGTCCTGGATCGGGCGATGTCCGGCAGGTTGTGTGGCGTGTGCACGTGGTCCGTGAGGCCATAGTCACGCATCCCCGCGTCCTCCGCCTCCTGAACCAGGTCCGCGACCACCATGCATGCGCCGTCGCACGAATTCCGGGAATGGATGTGCCAGTCGGATTGCATCCTCGTTCCCTATTACCTATCGGAGATGGCCGTCATACCGAGATCGGATAGCTTCCGAACTCCATCCCCGCCTCCATATACGCGTGTACGTTGTCGATGATCTTGTGAAGCATCACCTTGTCCAGGTCGGGATTGACTCCAGAATGGCCGCCGGTCGTGCGAAGGGCGAACCCGCCTCCGGGCGCGGCCTCCACGATGGTCTTGCGGACCCATTCCCGCACCTCTTCGCGGCTCATCGTGACGAAATCCTGAGACGGCACGTTGCCCGACAGCAGCATCCGGTCGCCGACCCGTCTCTTCGCCTCCCGCATGTCCACGTCACCGAACGGTGTCGGCTCGAGGGGCTCGATTGCGTCGACACCCATCTCACACATGCGCTGCAGGAATTTCATGCAGTTGCCGTGGCAGTGGCTGCGCATTCTCCCCCCGATCCGATGGACTTCGTCATTCACAGCCTTGTCGTAGGGGAACACAACTCTGTCGAACTGCTTCATACCCATCCACGGAGGGATGAGCATCTCGTGCGCGACGGTGCCGAACCACCCGGTGATGCCGGCCTCGCCCAGTTTGCGGATCGTGGCGCAGATCTGGTCGCAGGTGTTCAGAAGAAACCGGTGAGCAACGGCCTCTTCGTTGAACAGCCAGATGTAGACCTCTTCCATCGTGGCTTGTCGTACCAGTGTGCCCAGGGGGTGCGCGACCCCCATGAAGGGTACGCCGCGATCGCCCATCCTCTCCACCGCCTCGTGGTGCCTGTCTGCGAATATGGGGCGGGACGACCGGGGCGCGTCAGCGAGACGCTCAAGCTCTTCGAGAGAGGTGATGTAGCGTCTTTCCCAGTGATAGTCGGCCGCGTCCAGGTGCGGGTAGTTGTGCTTGGTGATGGCGTGGAAGTCGCCGCCCTCGGTCCGGTGGGTCCGCCTGATTCGCCGGTACTCTCCGGGGATGTCCTCGACGACCTCCTCGCTGTACTGAGAATCCAGCCCGAAGAAACCCCAATCGGCCGCAGGCACTCCGCTGAAGTTGTCCGCGTGGGTGTCGATGAACTCGACGATTCTCCGCGCTTCGGGCAACTCGCGGGCCTTCGGCCCAATCCGAAGCTCGATCGGCACGCGGTCGGGCTCCCGGAATGAAGCGGCGGCAAGCAATCGTTCCTTGGATGTCATCTCAAGTCGACTCCAGATGTTTGGCTGTCCAATGCGCAGAAAGCCCCCCGGTTGGTCCCGCTCAAGCAGGAGATCGGGGGGCCTTTGCTCAATCAGGCGCGTCCGTGAACGGCGGGTACTCGAATCGACACGCCGACCCGCCGACCCGTGGGTCGTCCTGTTCCCTCAACACGGTAGTCAACCGATTCGACAGCCCCTGTCGGATCCCCTCGCACGACGTGTTCCCCGCAAGGTTGCGTATGTGATGCGGGTCTTCCGTCAGATCGTAGAGCTCCTCCGCGGGGAACATCCCGAAGCTCAGGTCGAACAGGTCCTTCACCCGATCGTCTGCCCGGTTTTCAATCATCCAGGCCTTGGTCGGGCCGGCGTCCATGTCGGGATAGGCGATCCGAGTGTTGTTGCACAACTCCTCATGCGACGGAGCGGGCGCGTCTGGATCATCAAGACCCTTCGGATCCCCCATCGGCCACCGGTCCGGCTCGAAGTTGCGGATGTAAAGGAAGTCGCCGGTTCGGATGGCGCGCTGCGGGTACGGTAGGTGGTCCGGCCTGGCGTCCGCAACGTGCCGCTCCCTGCCGGTGACCACGAAGGTCCGCTCGGGATCGACCTGCCCCGACTCGGATGAGGTCAGCACGTCCATCAGGCTCCCCGCGCACATCCCTTCAGGGGGATCGACCCCCGCCGCCTCCAGGAAGGTGGGCGCCAGGTCCATCAGATTGACGAAGTCGTCCACGATCCGGCCGCCGGGTATCCGGCCGGGCCAGCGCGCGGCCAGGGCCACCTCGCACCCCAGGTCGTACAGGTTGCACTTGCCCCGTGGGAAACCGGGGATGCCGTGGTCGCCGCTCACGACGATCAGCGTGTTGTCCAGCTCCCCCATCTCCTCGAGCCGGTCCAGGATCACGCCCAGCCCCGCGTCCACCGCAAGGCATTCGCCCAGGTAGTCGCAGACGTCTTCCCGAATCTCGGGCACGTCGGGTAGGTATGCCGGCAGGCGCCCCTCCAGATCGTCCGGATCGAGCCCCCACAGGGCCTTGCCCGAGCCCCGCTCCCACTTGCGGTGGGTGTTCGTGGGCCCCCACCAGTAGCAGAAGGGGGCGTCATCGGGACGCGCGGCGAGGAAGGCGTCGAAGTTCTCACGGACCTCGTCGTAGAGGATCTGCTTGGCCCCCTCGACCCCGACCTCCTTTGCGTGTTCGGTGGCCACCTGGGAGAACTGCCCGAACCGGGAGCCCGCCGGCGCGTAGCGGGTCCGATCGGCGCCATAGGGGGCGTCGCGCGGCGTTCCGGGCGACCACACCTTGTAGGTGTAGCCGATGTGGTAACCGGCCTCTTCCAGCAGGAGGGGGTAGGACGGAATCGATTCGTCCCAGACGGCCCCCTGCAGGATCGCGCCCCGCTCGGTCTGCCAGAAGTAGCGTCCCGTCAGGATCGAGCTGCGGCACGGCGTGCACGACGGTGCGGGAACGAAGGCGTTGGTGAAGAGGACGCCCTCCCGCGCGATCCGGTCGAAGTTCGGGGTATCGAGCAGCGCGTTCGGTGTGCCATCGCCCTCGACCTGACGATAGGCACTGGCGTACCGCCCCCAGTCATCGGCAAACGCAAAAAGGATGTTCGGACGTCCATCGGGCATGCTCTCTAACCTTCTCCGTAAGCCCCGAAGGGGCGACAGTCATTAGCCCGGGGCACAAGCCCCGGGATGCTCGTAGGAAAGCGAGTCATCGAACCCCGGCTTGTCCTCCGCAGCTGCAACCTGTCCGCCGTAGTTTCAGCAAAGGTGGAAGCAGCGGAGGAGGAAGGGGCGATAGAAACGTCGGCGTCACCGTCCCACCCTGGCTCTGGCTCCACAGTCGTAGCGTGGCAATCCCTGCTCTTGGTTGCCTTCCCCCGGCCTTGCTTCGCTTCTCCGTGACCCCACCCGGCTGTGGCTGCAGACCTCCTCGGACAGGGGCTCCTCATTCGCTCGAAGTCCCCTGGTGCGCCCCACCCCCGAAGTCAAGGCCTACCACCGGACCGTATTCTCCAATCTGGTCTCAGATGTTGATCTTCTTGAAGTGCGGCAGATACTTCTCGTTCTTCCTGAACATCTCCCGGACCATCTTCCGGATCTCCTGCAACGAGAGCTTACTCGCCGTGAGCGGATCGTGCGCGACCGCCTGGTAGATCAGCTCGGCATCACCCGTCAGGCATCCCTCCACCGTCATCATCTCGATCTGGGCGGACAGCCCGGTGAGCATGGCCACCGACGGGGGCAGCGCACCCACGTGCACGGGCATCAGCGTGTTCCGGCGCGCCACCACCGGGATCTCCACGCACGCCCCCTCGGGCAGGTTGGTCACCAGGCCCTTGTTCTCCACATTCCCGTTGAACTCGAACAGCTCGCCACCCAGGTAGGCGTTGATGATCGAGGCCGCGTACTCGTGCCCCCGCTTGAGCGACATCGGCGCCTCGCTGCTCAGCCACTCCTTCACGCTCTTCTTCCAGGTCTTCTCGCGCTTCTGGTAGTTCTTGAGGATGTCGGCGTACTTCCCGGGGTTCCATCCGGTTCCCGTCGTGCAGTACTGCCGGATCAGATCTGGACGCTTGCGGAACCACCAGTTGTACTCCGAGTTGTGCCCGCTAGACTCGGTCACGTAGTATCCAAGCGCCATGAACATCTCGTTGCGGACCTGCTCCTCGTTGTACACGTCCTTGTCCGTGGCAACCACCTTCTTGAGCTTGGGGTAGAGGTCCCGTCCCTTGTGCTCGAACTTGAGGTACCAGGCCATGTGGTTGATCCCGGCGCACACATAGTCCACTCGATCGGGGTTGACGCCCGCCCACCGGGCGAGCATCCGGGCGGTACCCTGCACGCTGTGGCACAGGCCGGACAGCGTGATGAAGCTCTCTCGCTGCATGGCGTGGCACAGCATCGCCATCGGGTTCGTGTAGTTCAGCATGATCGCGTTGGGACAAAGCTCCTCCATGTCCCGGCACAGCCCCAGCATCGTGGGGATCGTTCGCAGCGCTCGGAAGATGCCGCTGGGTCCCCGTGTGTCCCCCACGTTCGTGTCGATGCCGTACTTCTTGGGAATCAGGATGTCGTGCTGCCACACGTTGGTCCGGCCGACCAGGATCGTCACCAGGACGGCATCCGCGCCCTTGAGCACCTCGCGCCGATCCATCGTGGTTGTGACCTTGGCCGGGTAGTTCCCCTGTTTGACGAGCTTCTCCACCGCCCGCTTCGCGAAGTTGAGCCGCTCCCTGTTGATGTCGACCAGCGCGAGCTCCGATCCCTCCAGCAGGGGAAACGTCAGCAGGTCGCGCACGAGGCCGCGTGTGAACCCGAAGCTTCCAGCGCCGATGAATACGATCTTGGGCATCAATGCTCCTTTCTGGATCCGTCGAGACGAGGCGGAGGCCCGCCAGTCCCGCACGCCTTTCATTTCGCGTCTTTCGGTGCGCCAGGATAAGCCTGGCTGATCTAATGAACTGCAAAGTGTTCATCCTGCCAATTGCTCGTACAGCAGGTAACGGAGCGGGCGGCCATCCAGGAAGGAGGTCGAAGCCCCGCCGAGTGAACGTG
>JASLMQ010000050.1 GCA_030746455.1 Candidatus Latescibacterota bacterium | reverse complement strand
CTGGGCGTCATGGGGTCGCGTCACACCCTAGCGCCCCGGATCCGGTTCAGGTCACCACGTTCTGCGGCCTCCCCTCGAGGAATGCGATCACGTTCTCGACCGCGCCGCTGTTGAGCAGATCGACGCCCTCCGGCGTCATATCGGCGCAATGGGGAGTGAGCACCACCTGCTCACACGACAGGAGCGGGTGGCCCGGCGGAATCGGCTCCTGGTCGTACACGTCGATCGCGGCACCACCCAGGTGGCCCGAGTCCAGCCCCTCCACCAGGGCCTCCGAGTCGAGGATCGGGCCACGAGCCCCATTCAGTATCAACGCCCCGGGCTTCATCAGTCCCAGCTCGCGTTTCCCGATCAGCCCACGGCTCTCCTCGGTGAGCTTCACGTGCAGGCTTACCACGTCGGCCGTCGACAGGAGCGTGTCCAGCTCGACGAACCGGACACCGAGGGCCTTCGCACGCTCGGCCGACGGGTTGTAGGTCCACGCGATCGCCTCCATCCCGATCGCCCTGCCCAGCCTCGCCATCTCGGCGCCGATCGCGCCGGTCCCGACGATTCCGAGCACCTTCCCCTGAAGCATCAGGTTGTTCATCCGGGGCCACCTGCCGGCCTTGACCTCCTCCGTCCAGTAGGCCGCGCGCTTGGCCGCCGCGAGCATCAGGCCGAACATGTGCTCCGCCACCACCGGGGCCGTGCGTCCCGGCTGGTTGCTGACCACGATGCCCCTCCGCGCCGCCGCCTCCAGGTCCAGCATATCGGTGCCGATCGAGCAGGTCGTAATCATCCTCAGCCTGTCCAGCCGGGCGAACTCCTCCTCCCCCCACGTCACGATCCCGCGCGTGTTCATCAGGATGTCGGCGTCCTTCGCCCTGGCGACCTTCTCCTCCGAGGACTCGGGGCGGTCGCGATGGATCTCCACATCGCCGTATGGCTCCAGGCCTTCCAGGTGGGATGAGCCCGCGATCTGCACGGGGTCGTCTCCCGGCACCACGATCTTCACACGTTCTCGCTCGGCCATATCTCCCTCCCTCGATTCCTCGGGCTCACGTGCTTCCCTATCCGTGCCCATCTGTGGTAAGGACTCGACATATCGGGGTCAGTTCCTCTCCCCCGCAAGCGACCCAACCGCCTCCGCCAGCAGATCGATCTCCTCTTCCAGGAGGAAGAACGGTACGCTGGCGCGGAGGCCGTCTCGCGTGGTCTTAAATGACTTGACCACAAGGTTCCACCCGGACCGAAGCCGATCGCGAAGCTCCTCTACGTCCCACCCCGCCACCTCGAAGCTGACGAGGGCGGCTGACCGGTCGTGGCCTTCGGGTGTGATCAGGGAAACGCCGGGGATCGCCAGGAGCTTTCCCTTGAGCCGCGAGGTCAGCGACCCGGTGCGCTCCCAGATCGATTCCAGGCCGATCTCGAGCAGGTAGTGCGCGCTCTCGGCCCATGCGTGGACCAGGGGCCAGGACCAGGGGCCGTACTCGAACCGCTCCGCCGTGGGCTTCAGCTCGTAGCGATCGCGCCGGAAATCCAGCCAGGCCTCCGCCCTGCCGCCCGCGTAGGTGACCCGGATGTCGACCAGCCTGTCCTTCCGGGTGAACAGGACGCCCGAGGCATAGGGCGCATACATCCACTTGTAGGACAGGATGCCCGCGAAGTCGCAGCCCAGCGCATAGAGGTCGATGGGGTACAGGCCCGCCGAGTGCGCCATGTCGACGAAGCTCATCGCCCCGTGCTCACGTGCCAGGCTGCAGATGGCCTCCACCGGGAGCCGGTGTCCGGAATCCGTGATCACGTGGCTGAATGCCACCAGCCGCGTTCGGTCAGTCATGCGATCCGCCACGGCCTGCCTCTGTCCCTCGGGGTCGTCCGCAAGCGGGAACTTGACCACCTCCACACCATAGAGGTCTCGCAGATGCAGGGAGGGCAGCAGCAGCGCGGCCTCCTCTTCTTCGCTGATCAGGACCCGGTCACCAGCCCGCCACTCCGTACCCCGGAGCACCGTCTGGAATCCCTCGCTCACCCCCCGCATCAGGGCGAGATCCCCCGGTTCCACGGAGAAGAAGCGGGCCAGTTTGTCCTTGCTCTCCTCCCGCCTCGGATACTCCTCGTCCGGGTAGGCGATGTGCATGGGCCCCCGGTCCAGGAGCTCGCGCATCAGGCGCGAGTGGGCATCCGCCACGGGAGCAGGGGTGATGCTCACTCCCCCGTTCTGGAACCACACGAAGGTCTTGAGTGCCGGGAAATCCTCCCGGATCCCGTCGATGTCCATACCCCTGCTCCTATCGCCTCTCCCAGGCGGGTGACAGGATCGCGTCGTCGAACCCGAGCTGCCGCGCAATCCACTGCTCCTGGTAGACCCCATCCCTGAATCTGGAGCCCTCGCTCTCTCTTGCCTCCACCTGCCCTCCGAGGGCCCCGGCGAGCGGCGCCGTTTCCTCCGCATTCCCCCAGAGCAGTGTGGGGATGTTGACCTTCGGCGCGAAGAAAAGGGGCTCGAAGTAGGCCAGCGTACGGGCCACCGTCTCCCGCCGTTCCGGGTGAAGGCGCAGGAAGTCGTTGAGCTCCTCCAGCGGGTAGGCGTCGGTCTTGGGGGCACGATCCATCGCCGCATACAGGAAGGAGGGCGTCACCACCGCGTGGGTCAGCCCGGGCTGCAGGGCGCACGTGAGGATCGACAGCTCGTTGGCCACCAGCCCGAGAACCCGCGATCGGTCGACCTCGGGACGCGAGAGCACGTACTCGACCGCCCGGCAGCAGTCGGCCACGATGCCCCGGAAGACATAGGTCTGTGGGCTCTGGATGCCGTCGGTGAAGAGGCCCGGGAAGGATGCGGCGTAGGGTTTGTCGGCATTCCGCTGGCCTCGTGCCGCCAGCGAGAAGACCAGATACCGTGACCGCTTCTCGTTGGCGTCCCCCTGTGGCAGGACCTCCACCACGCTCTGATGCCTGGAGAGGTACACCAGCGTGGGAAACGGCCCATCGCCCTTCGGGATGCTCAGATAACCGAAGATTCTGTAGGGTCCCAGGCTCGTCAGCCGCACCATGTACGAGGTGCAGAACTCGGTTGAGCGCATGGGATTCTCGGACACCTCCGCGGCGGCCGGCAGCTCGGCCAGCGCGGCCATCGCGCCTTCCCAGTAGGCATCGAAGTCATCGGGCCGAGCTGTTGTCGGCTGGAACGGCTGTGGCATGATCATCTCCCGCATGGGGCCGGCCCCCGTCGGCCGGCAGAGCGCCTCGGACTCAGCCGCTGGGCATAATGGGGTTCAGGTGCGTCTTGAAGAACGCGTCCACGACCGCGGCGTGCTCGCTGCCGCCCGCATCGTGCCCGTAGCCTTCGTAGGGATACATCGCCTTGTCTTCGGAGGCAATGGCCCGGTAGGCGGCATAGCCCGTCTCGGGCGGACACACGTTGTCCTGCAGCCCCACGTTCACGATGATGGGGCAGGTGACCCGGGATGCGAAGTGGATCCCGTCAAAGTAGGAGAGCGTTTCGCTGACCTCCGGCTCCCGGTCCGGGTAGAGCCGGAGGTAGTCACGGATCTCCTGGTAGGGGTACGCATGCGTCAGCTCGATCGCGTCCATGTAGCCACATAGGTAGGGAGCGCCGGCTGCGGCGGCGCAGACCTGCTCGCGCAGCGCCGACACCACGAGGGTGAGGCCGCCACCCTGGCTGCTTCCTGTCACCCCGATACGCTGCGCGTCCACCTCGTCGCGTCCCATCAGGAAGTCGAAGGCCCTCACGGCGTCGATGAAGAAACCCCGGTAGGCATAGGTGTTGCGGTCAACGATGTTGTCGGTGAGCAGCCCGGGATATCCGGGGTTGTACTGGCCGTTGCTCCGCAGCTTACCCCTCGGTGCGGTGCTCAGCACGGCATAGCCCGCCTCGGCGCGGGCCTTGGGCACCTCGGGCTCACCGATATAGCCAGGCACCCGCAGGATGGCCGGCAGCGGCCCCTCGCACCCGACGGGAACGCAATACCACGAGGCCACGCGCACCCCGCCCAGGCTCGTGTAGCGGACTTCGTACACGTCGACCTTTGGCGTCGACCTCAGCGGCACGTGTTCCACGGTCGGGTCCAGCGGGATCGCTCCGGCCTGCGCGAGCACGTCCTCCCAAAATGCGTCGAAGTCGGGAGGCCGAACCATACAGGTCCCGTATTCCTCGATCGTTCTTGTGTCCATCGCACCCCCAAAACTCAATGTCCTCGGCGGGTGCCTACCCCGCGAAGTCCACGGTCACCCAGCTGACGGCCCCGTGCCGGCCGAAGGCATTGGTCGGGCGGACCTCCAGCCGGTTGGCGCCGGCGTTCAGGGGCCACTCGAAGGCGGCATCACGCGCTTCCCATTCCCGGTCGTCGGTCCGCACGGCAAAGCCCGTCAGGTTCGGCGTGTCGCTTTCCAGATGCACCTCGAGC
>JASLMQ010000049.1 GCA_030746455.1 Candidatus Latescibacterota bacterium | reverse complement strand
GCCGCTATGTAACGCGTCATTGCCCGAACCTGCTTAAGTCGTCTCTTGCCCAATCCGGCCATGGCCAATGCCTGTGCATGCTCCATCTGGGCGAGAACCGGATTGCGATTTCCCCTCTCCCCCTTTGCGAGGCATGTCCCTGCATGGTTCAAGCAGGGAGGGAGTAAGGGGGAGAGGTCTCACTTGGCCGGAACCAAATGCACCCCCCTCACCTTCGGCCCGATCTTCGTCTTCTTCGCTAGCTTCTCTGCGCGGAGCGTCACCCGGTGCGTGCCCGCCTTCGAGATCGTGATCCGTCCGAGCGTGGACACCACGTCCAGCAGGAAGGCACTGGCCCGGGGATTGTCTCTCCGCTCCTCATCCTTCAGGCTGGCCGACACGGACCGCCTGCCGACCGACACCTTCATCCTGTGGCCGCGCTCCCACCGTCCGCTGTGCTCGGTCTGCGTCAGCACCACCACATCGAACTCACCGGGCTCGGCCACCTTGACGTCCCAGGTGGCCCTGTGTCCGGTGCTGCGCCATCTCTCGATCGTGCCGAACCGGCCCTTCTCCAGCGACGAGCCTGTCTTCGCCTTCGGGACGTCTGCGCTGTGGGCGTCGAGCAGGATTCGGCCGTCGGGGCTCTGCAGGATTCCCTGGTCCATCCGGGGCTTACCGGCGATATCGAGCACGACGACGGACACATGCCTGTCGGGCGCCTTCGCCGGCAGCTTCAGCCGCAGCGCGTCCAGGTCGATGGCCTTGTCCCGCTCCTGTGTGGTCTCGATCGGCGACTTCTTCCTGTCCGCCAGCAGGTAGGCCTTCTTCACCTTGTTCTTCAGCCCGTACAGGACGAACTTCCGTCCCGGCCACGTCTTGAAGTGCAGGTAGAGCTTGCCGGGCTTCGTAGTGATGGCGCCCCACGCCAGCTCGTGGGGGCAAGGACTTGCCAGGGTGCCATAGATCGCTTCGCCGTTCACCTTGAGCCACTCGCCCATCTCCTCCAGCCGCTTCACACTCTGCCTTGGGATCACACCCTCGGCCGTCGGCCCAACGTTGAGGAGGTAGTTCCCCCCCTTGCCCACGATATCGACCAACCGGTGGAGCAGCCCCTTGGTGCTCTTCCAGTTGTGGTCGTTCTTCTTGAACGCCCACGTGTCGTTCATCGTAGCGGGCGTTTCCCAGTCGCCTTCGACCCGTCCCGGCGGGATCGCGTTGTCGCCCATGGACACGTAATCGCCGATCCCGTGACCTGCCCTGCCGTTGACCAGGCATTCGGGCTGGCTGTCGTAGACCTGCTTCACGAACCTCCGCGTTTGCGCTGGCGTGATATCCTGGGGCGTGTCGTACCAGATCATGCCGATCGGCCCGTACTCCGTCAGGATCTCACGCACCTGGGGGAGGCCCCTCTCCTTCATGTACCTGTTGAAGTTCTGCTCGGTCGCATCGTAGTCCCACGTGTTCCCCGAGGCATCGGGATGGTGCCAGTCCTGTTTCTGCGAGTAATAGAAGCAGAGCTTGATCCCAGCCTTGTTGCACTCCCTTGCCAGCGCCGCGATCACGTCCTTTCCGTACGGGGTCGCATCGACGATGTTGTACGGGCTCGCCTCGGACTTGAACAACGCGAATCCATCATGGTGTTTGGACGTGATCGTCAGGTACTTCATTCCGGCCTTCTTCGCGATCCGAACCCACTCGCGGGCGTTGAACTTGACCGGGTTGAACTGCCCCGCCAGCTTCTCGTACTCGCGCACGGGAATCCGGGCCCGGTGCATGATCCACTCCCCGATTCCATCGATCGGCTTGCCCTTCCAGATACCTGCTGGTACTGCGTAGATCCCCCAGTGGATGAACATCCCGAACCGCGCCTCGCGCCACCACTTCATCCGGCGGTCCTGGGTCCGCTTGCTCACCTTCGCTCGCCTTGCAGCCATGCTCTTGCCTCCCTCCTCGGTTCCGTCGAACTTCCACTGCCCTGCACGCTACACGGTTGTGTGCTCGGTCCTTGCAATGACCTCTTCCTGCATATTCCGGTTCAGGTTCACGAAATAGTCCGAGTAGCCCGCTACCCGCACCAGGAGATCGGGGTAGTCTTCCGGGTGGTCCTGCGCGTCCCTCAGCACATCGCTGTCCACCACGTTCGCCTGGATCTCGAATCCGCCACGCCTCAGGTAGGTCTCGATCAGATCCCGAAGCGCGCGGAGGTCCCGATCGGTCCTGAGCGCATCCCTGGAGAACCGGACGTTGTGCACCAGCCCGCCGAGCGCCCTCTGGTGGTCCCACTTGGTCGTGGACAGCACCGACGCCGTTGGTCCCGAGCGCTCGCGACCCTGTGCGGCCCCGGCTCCGTCTGCGAGGGGAAAGCCTGTCCTCCGCCCGTCGGGCGTTGCACCGGTCTCGCGTCCGAAACGCTCGTGCACGATCCAGCAGAAGAACCCGGGTACATAGCGGTGAAGTCCCACGGTGTTGGACTCCGTCGTGTCGGACAGGAACGCCGCCATCTCCACCGCGATTCTGTCGACCTGCTCGATGTCGTTCCCGTAGCTCGACAGCCGGTTCACGATCCGCTGCCTGAGGGATTCCTGGCCGGAGAAATTGGAGCTGAGAATCTCCCACAGCTCCGCGAAGTCCAACTCCCCCGTCTCGTACACCAGGTGGTCCACCGCCACGAGGCCATCCGCCAGGTTGGCAAGCCCCACGAACGAGTTTTCCACCCAGTTGTACCGGGCCCCGCCCCGATCGAAGTCGATGCCCCGTTCCAGACAGTCGCGAGTGAGGCAGCTCGCCAGCGGGAAACACCCGCTCTCCCCCCGTTTGGCCCAGATCGCGTCCAGCTCACGTGCGCTCTCCTGCACCTCGGCGGCGAGCCGCTCCTGGACCCGGGACTTGAGGGCCCGGAACGTCGGAGGCGGGTCGGCCGATCCCGTCGCGATGGACTCGATGGTGTCCAGCAAGGCCCGCGGGCAGTTGAAGTACGGCGCCGTCACCCACATGTTCGAGGCGCCCACGACTTTGATCTCGACGCAGGTCGAGTTCATGTAGTCGTGCGCATCCGCCTCGGACACCCCGTGGTCCCTCAGTCCTGCGGCGATCAGATCGTCGTTGAAGAACGCGGGATCGCCGATCCCCGTGCGAATCATCCGGCAGGAGAAATCGGTCAGCTCCGAGGGCGTGTCCTCGTGCCACGTCAGCCCCACGGTCGGATAGACCAGCTGGGTGGCGGCTCGGGCGGCCAAACAGAGGTAGGTCAGGTCATTGGTCACGTCACAGCCGTCCTGATCCCGTCCTCCCACGAGCACGGAGACGGCCAGACCCGCTCGGCACACCATATTGAGCTGGATGTAGAGTCCGCAGATCAGCTCCAGCGCCTCATCCGATGTCAGGCGTCCAGCGGCGATGTCGGCTTCGTAGAAACGCAACAGCGTCCGATCCATCCGACCCGGCGTTGTGAGCCCGTGGTCTTCCCCGAACCATAGGGCCACGATCGTCAGGAACATCAGCTGGATCGCCTCGTGGAACGTCGAGGGCGGCTTGTCGGACACGGTCCGACAGATCTGCCCAAGCTCGCGCCAATCCCCTCTCCCATTCCCATCGGCCTTCGTCTCGCACGCATCCGCTACACGCCGGCAGAAGTCGCTCAGCCCATCCAGCACGATCCCACACGCCCGGTAGAACGCCTCGCGCTCTCCCGAGCCGGCGTTCGCCAGCCCAGTGTCGACCTCCTCTCGGAGCCCCCCGATCCCCACACGTAACAGCTTCTCCAAATCCGGATGGAAGTGCCCCGAATCGCCGCCCGGAAAGGGTGGGATCGACTTCAGGACATCCTCGCGGGCCTCGATCTCCAGGGCCTCATCGGGAGTGGGGTGGCGGAACTCCGGTCGCCCGACGATCCGCTCGCCCGGGGAGAGCTCGATGGGCATGGCCCTGAGCCTCGCTGCCGTCCGCCGCCCGCGCCAGAGCAGCCAGTCCTCGCCCTCCTCGCGCCCGGACCACGTAGCGGCATCGACGATGGGCCAGATGGCAACACCTGGCCGATCGTCCCAATCCAGGCCGAGCACGGCCTCCCGAAGCGCGGCCGTCTCCGGCCGAAGCCGGGTGCAAACCGCGCCCCGTCCGCTCGGGAGCTCAACGCGCTGGATCATCTCACTGGCGCTCATACCCCGCCATTCCTGACCACAGACCACCGACGACAGACCACGGGAGACCCGGCGCGTGGCGCGTCAACCGTCGTCCGTGGTCTATCGTCCGTCGTCCGCAGTTGGGTCAATCGTACCGGCCATACCGCTCCAGCATCTCCAACGCGAATCGGTAATTGTCCAGGGAAACGTCATTCGGCACCGAATGGTCCGAGTGCCAGATGTACCCGCCCCCTTCCTTTCCGGAGCCCACCTTCACCCGGACCTCTTCCTCGATGGACTCCCGCGTGTCGGCCAGCTGGCGGACGTCGATGTTGCCGAACAGCACAAGCCGATCGCCATAGGTCGGCTTGAGATCTCGAACGTCCAGGCTGGCCTTGGCCTCCAGCGGATGCAGGGCCGAGAATCCGGCCTCGAGGAAGTAGGGAATCAGGGGCCGCACGTCGCCGTCGGAGTGGAGGATCGTCTTCAGCCCGTCCTCTGCAAAATGCTCGCACGCCGCCCTGTGGTGCGGCATGATCAGGTCCCGGTACATCTCCGGCGACACCAGAGGTGCGTTGCGGTAGCCCAGATCATCGCTCAGCCACGCTGCGTCGTACTCAATACCCAGGGCTTTGATCCCGTCGTAGAGGTCGATGATCATCTGCGTGTGCGTGGCGTACATGTCCGATATGAAATCGGGATCCTCGATCATCTCGATCAGCAGCGTCTCCATGCCGATCTTCTGCCACGTGGGATGGAAGCACGCGTGGGCCGAGTAGACCACGAAGAGATCCTTCGACCGCGCGGAACTGTAGGTCTCCGTGACCTGCTTAGGGATCCTCGAGGGATTGTATGTACCCCGCTCCTTCATCCGGAACCAGTCGTCCTTCCCGTTGATCGTAAATCCGAGCCATCCCGGCGTCCAGCCGTCCGCAGTGGCCAGGTCCTTCCGTGTCGCGCCGTTCTCGTCCACGTACACGTGGTACCGATCCGTCAGCTCCACCTCCTGTCTGGGGAGCTGCAGGGAGTAGTCTCCTCCGAACCGGGACATCTCGCAGCCGAAATGCGCCGCCGGTTTGACATCAGACGGCAGTCCCTCCCGATGCCACCGCTCCACGGTCGTAGCCCAGAAGGTGTCCTGATAGGGCACGCGGTCGGGCACCCCTCCCGACAGCACGGTCCCAAGACGTTCTCGCGATGTCATCCAAGCCTCCCCATGTCCAGCGGATAGCTCCCGTAGGTCTGTACGGCCTCCGACAGCGCCGACACGTTCTCTGGAATCAGGTATCCCGCCAGGCTGTTCCCGCACGTCACGATGTAGCCGCCGCCCGGGCCCACATCGCGAATCAGATCGCGAACCTCGGTCGTCACGTTACCGGGCGGTCCCATGCCGAGAAGGTTCAGGTCCACGTTACCGAGAAGGCAGAGCTGGTCGCCGTAGTCTCGTTTCATCGCCCGGATGTCCATCGCACCCTTCTCGATGGGATGCAGGCCCGAGATCCCCAGGTCCACCAGGTCGTCCACGAATGGAAGCATGTTCCCGTCGCTGTGCACGACCCACGGCAGCGTGATCTTCTCCGCCACGCGCCGGTACCTCGGCACCACCAGATCCCTGAAGACCTGGGGCGAGAAGAAGGGGGCCGTGTTGAAGGCCACGTCATCGGTCGACGCGTACACGTCGAAGCCCAGTTTGCACGCCCTCTCTGCCACCGCCGCCGACCAGTCGCAGTATAGATCCAGCACCGTCGCCACGAAGGCCAGGTTCTCCTGGAGCGCGATCGAGAAGGTCTCCAACCCCATGCTCAGCATCGTGGGGAAGATCCCGACCCGCGTGACGAACCAGGCGGCGTAGTCCCCCTTCTCTTCGACGAACGCCCTGGCGCCCTCGTAGAGCGAGTCGTCCTCCGGATCCGGCAGTTCCAGGATGCCCAGGTCGGCTTCGCTCCGGATCATCCCCTCTCCGTAGAACAGCCGTCCGTCCTGGCCCGGATGCTTGTGGGCGTACACGGGCGCGCGAAGGACGTAGCAGATATTGTCGAACCTGAGCCGATCGGCAATCGCCTTGAACTCCTCCGCGGTGTACGTATTGGCCTCCAGGTCGGAGGCCTGGCTGTCGGGCTCTCCCCAGCCCATCAGCTTCTGTGCCAGCGCGCGGTCGATGCCCAGCTCGCAGTAGGGCACCCGATCGGGCTCCTCCCTCCGCAGCGCAGCTAGAACTCTCTCGCGAGATATCATCTGTCGCATATCTCCTGTCGTGCCTACTCTCTACAGGTCCGGAACACGATCACAGAACACCTTCCCCGCACCCGCCTCCCGCAGAATGCGCGCCGCGCGGCGAAGGTCATCGTCCGTCGCCGATGGCAGCTCGTCCAGGGTGTAGGACTGCCGGATACGATCGTACTTGCCCTCCCCCAGGCGGTGGTAAGGCATCACCTCCAGCCCGTGCTTCGTCTCCACCTCACCAGCGAAGGCCCCCAGCGCATCGAGCCCGGCCTCGTCGTCGTTCAGACCCGGAACCAGCGGGAGCCGGAGCACCACCTCGTGTCCTTCCTTGCACAGCCTCCGGACGTTGCCCAGGATCGTCCGATTGTCGCCCCCCGTCAGCTCCCGGTGCCGCTCGGAAACCATGTGCTTCACATCGCACATCCACAGGTCCACCAGGGGAGCAAGGCGTGCCACGGTGTCCCACGAGGTCTGGCAGGACGTTTCCATCGCCGTCGAGATCTTGGCCTCCGCGCAGAGCCGCAGGATGGCCTCGGCGAAGTCCGGCTGGTAAAGGGGTTCCCCTCCCGACAGGGTGGCCCCGCCGTTCGAGTTGTCGTAGAACGGCTTGTCCCGGATTACGACATCCACGACCTCGCCCGCGGTCTTCTCCTCACCCACCATCTCGATCGCGCCTGCGTAGCACCCCTCCGCGCACGCCCCGCATCGGATGCACGCCTCCACGTGGTAGAGATGCTCGCCGTCCTTGCCGATCTCGTGCCCGCCTCGTTCGCAGTTTTCCAGGCAGGCCCGGCACCCGATGCACAGGCGGGGGTCCAGCGCGATCTCGTGCTCCCTGGAAATCCCCTCCGGGTTATGGCACCAGTTGCACCGAAGCGGACACCCCTTCAGGAAGACCGTGGTTCGGATTCCCGGACCGTCGTGCGTGCAGAACCGCTGTATGTTGAAGACCGTGCCTCGAACGTCTCTATTCGTCTTTTCCAAATCTCTCTCTATCCGTGGTTGTATGCAGTTACGCTCTGCCGCCTTTGGGCTGGCCCTGGTCTACCTGCATCAGCAGCCGTCGGCTACTGACATATGGGCACGCCCCCATCTTGTCTTCTACCGTGTTCGCGTCTTTCGGTGCGCCAGGATAAGCCTGGCTGATCTAATGAACTGCAAAGTGTTCATCCTGCCAATTGCTCGTACAGCAGGTAACGGAGCGGGCGGCCATCCAGGAAGGAGGTCGAAGCCCCGCCGAGTGAACGTG
>JASLMQ010000048.1 GCA_030746455.1 Candidatus Latescibacterota bacterium | reverse complement strand
AGATTGCCGAAGGAGCTGCGAGCGTGAAGTTCCATACCCTTTGATAGGCGACCACGGACCACAGACCACGGACCACCAGAGGCAGACGTCAGACGATGGACCACTGAAATCGCACGAAGCGGTGGAGCCGCAAGGCTGGTTCTCCGGTCGTCTGTCGTCCGTCGTCCGTGGTCTTGTCTTAGCCAATGAGGGTTCAGCCATGGCCAACGACACCGTAATGATGAACCGCGCACCCGTACTCACGTTGTGGGCGACCATCGTGGCCGAGCATCTGGGTTACGAGCCCGACACCGCCCTGTCGCTCGGCAAGGCCGTCGCGGGTCTCAACGCCCAATCCAAGGGACGCATGCTGGGCATCTATGGGCACCCCAAGGCGCCCGAGCTCGGCGGAAAGCCCCGCAAGGTGGGCCTCGGGGAGGACTTCTGGATCGAGCTGTGCAGTCGTCCCGTGCCCGCCAAGAACACGCCCGACGGGATCCGGGCCGTTGTCAAGGACAAGCCCATCGACCCGGCGGCAGCAGACAGGTACCTGAAGCAGAAGTTCAAAGAGGACCTCGGATCCGTCCGTACCGCGATGGAAGAGCTTGCGGAATCCCGCGAGCCCGAGGACCTGGCCGCGGAGGCCTATGGCCTGTATGAGGCCTTCCGGCCCGAGATCCCCCCCCGGCAAGCGGGGATGGGGCGCCAAGGGCGAGCTGCGCCTCGACTTCATCCGCTCCCTCGCGGAGGATTAACCTCGAAAGGTCAAAACCTTACCACCGATGGACACAGATTGACACCGATTGAGAAGCACGACAGTCCGAGGAATCAGGCCCGGAACCAAGTCGATGTAGCACCGACTTCTGGCGGACGCAGGCGAGTCCTGACCTCGGCTGAGGTGAGGCGAAGGCTCTTCCTTGTCCACCGTCCTCTGACCCGGGCACAAGGACCGTCTTGTACTGCAGTGGCCGGGCTCTATCACCCCCTCATCAGTGTTTATCTGTGCTCATCTGTGGTTCCGCTTCGTTTTGCTTGAGGCTTCTCCGTGTCCTCCAACGAGCTCCGTTACCGCCTGATCTCCTTCTTCCTTCAGGCAGCCGGCCCCGTTCCGCTCTCCGATATCGAGCAGGCCGTCGAAGCCGAGGAGGGAGACCTCTCGCGCTCGCTCGAGGCACTGGTGGGAGAAGGCCTGGTCGTTGAGGGCGAGCTGCTGCCGAGTGAGCCCTCACCCCAGTACTGCTGGTCGGCCTACTGGGCCGGGAAGACGGTCAAGCAGGCCAGATCTGCAAGACAGGAACTGCAGGCGGTCATCGACGAGCTCCCCAAGGAGCTGGGGATCGACAGCGAGGCCGTGCTCGCCTTCCACCATTTCGTGACCGAGGACTACAGCCCGCCCAGGGGAAAGCGCTTCCTCGTCTTCTTCCAGTGCTCCGTCAGGCGTCCCTTCTCCAAGTCCCCGTCGCACGCCTCGATGCGACGGGCCGTCTCTGCCGCAACCGGGTTCGATCCCGCAAAGGACTTCGACAGCTGTCCCGTCCACATCGTGGTACTGGCCAGCAACATGGGCCCCGTGCCCTACGAGCTCGAGGATGTCTACCCGGCCAACGTGAGGGGCGGCGGCGTGAAGCACTTCAGCGGAGACCACTACGGTCGGGTGAAGCCGATTCTCGCCGCCCGAATGGCGAAGTACATCAGCACGCACGGTCCTGCCTACGAGGCGGTCGCCTCATTCACCGAGAGTCGCTATGGCGAGGTGATGACCGAGGCGAGGGACCTCTCGTGCGTCGACTTTCCCATATTTCCCGACGAATCGGGGCCCAGGATCGTCCGGATGGGGGAATCGAAGCCGCGGACCTACTGGCAGAAGCACTGGATCCAGCTCTATCTCGAGATCGAGCGCTGGCTCGACGCCCCTTCCCGGGAGCGAGCGAGGGAGCGGCTCGACAGGCTGGACGTCGTGACCAGCGAAGGCCCATGACCCCGATGTACAGATCGTCCCCCAGGTCGCGTGGGGATCCACACGCTGCCCTCACGGGATTCTTTCCCCCGGTTCGGCAGTGGTTCGCTGAGGCCTTCGACGCCCCTTCCCCGGCTCAGGAGATGGCCTGGCCGGCGATTCGTCGGGGCGACAACACCCTCCTGCTCGCGCCCACCGGATCGGGCAAGACCCTCGCCGCCTTCCTCTGCGCCATCGACGACCTCTGCCGCAGGGGAACAGACGGCGACCTGGCCGATGGCGTCCAGGTCCTCTACATCAGTCCGCTCAAGGCCTTGGGGAACGACATCCACCGGAACCTCACGGTTCCTCTCAGGGAGATCCGCGAGAGGTCGGGCGCCGGGCTCTCCGAGATCCGAACCGCTGTCCGAACGGGCGACACCCCGCAATCCGAGCGTGCGCAGATGGTGCGCACACCGCCTCACATCCTGATCACCACCCCCGAATCGCTCTATCTCCTCCTGGGCAGCAAACGGATGCGGTCCCACCTCCAAACGGTCCGGACCGTGATCGTCGACGAGGTCCACGCTCTGTGCGACTCCAAGCGCGGAGTCCACCTCTCCGTCAGCCTCGAGCAACTGGCCGTACGAACCGACGCGCCGTTCCAGCGGATCGGATGCTCCGCCACGCTCGCGCCGCTGGACGAAATCGCTAGGTCCCTAGTCGGCCGCGACGCAGATGGCGCCGAGCGGCCCTGCACACTCGTCGACGCCGGCACGCGCAAGGGCTTCGACGTCCAGGCCGTGGCCCCGCTGCCCGACTTCTTCCAGACCACTGGCTCGGCCCTCTGGGCCTCGGCCTGCGAGCTCCTGGCGAAAGAGATCGCGGCCCACGACACGACGCTGGTCTTCTGCAACAGCCGGCACAAGGCCGAGCGGACCGCGCTCCAGCTCACGGAGGCCGTTGGCGACGCCTCCCGTGTGGGCGTACACCACGGCTCGATGTCCAGGGAGGTCCGCCTGGAGACGGAGGATGCGCTCAAGGCGGGTGAGCTCGACGCCATGGTGGCCACGGCCTCGCTCGAGCTGGGCATCGACATCGGATCGGTCGATCTCGTCTACCAGCTCGAATCCCCCAAGTCCGTCGCCACCGGGCTTCAGCGGATCGGTCGCGCCGGTCACCTTCTGGATGAAGTGAGCAAGGGGCGTGTTCTGATCTTCGAGCGCGATGAGCTGCTCGAGGCTGCCGTGGTGTGTCGGGGCATGCTGGACGGGAAGATCGACGCCATCCACCTGCCCAGAAACTGCCTGGACGTCCTGGCCTAGCAGATCGCCGGCGCAGTGGCGGCCGAAGACTGGCTGGTCGACGATCTACTCGACCTGCTGCGCTGTGCCTATCCCTACTGGAACCTGTCCACCGGGGACTTCGAGGCCATACTGGGCATGCTGGCCGGCGAGCACCCCTTCGAGATGGACCGTCCCCCCCGTCCGCTCATCCTCTGGGACCGGGTCTCCGGACGTCTATCGGCCGCGCGAGGCAGCGCGTCCATCACGGCCATGTGCGTGGGCACCATCCCCGAGACCTCGGAGTACGAGGTCGTCATCGAGGGCACGCGCAAGCACGTGGGGCGGCTGCAGTCCGACTTCGTCGACGACCGCTTGCGCATCGGAGACGTGTTCGTCCTTGGCAGCTCGGCCTGGAAGCTCATCGGCGCTCGGCGCAACAGGCTGTTCGTGCAGCCGGCCCCCGGGGAAATCCCCACGGTTCCGCGATGGTCGGGGCGGGCCGAGGCTCGAACCGCCGAGGTCGGCGGGGCTGTGGGTGCCCTCCGTGGCGAGATCGCTTCCCGGCTCGACGACCCGAAGGTCGCCGCGTGGCTCGCGACCGACTACAGGCTGTGCCCCCACTCGGCCGACGCCCTTGTAGAGTACATCCGCGAACAGAAGTTGGCCGCCGGCTTCGTGCCCGACCATCAGCGGATGCTCGTCGAGGTCTGGCGCGACAAGGTCGGAGATACCAATCTCATACTCCACTCACCCTATGGAGACCGAATCAATCGGGCCTGGGGGCTCGTCCTCGCTGACGCTGCCGCGAGCACGTTTGGCTATCCCTGGTCGATCACCTCCACGAACGATGTCGTGGTTCTCACCTCTGATGGCGGCCCCGAGGCACACTTCTCCGCCGCAGATGCGCAGGCGCTGTTCGAGTCGACGGACCCGGACGCCGTGGCGCCCACCGTCAGAAGGGTGGCTCGGGAGGAGGGCGTGCTCTCCAGCGCATTCAGAGACGTAGCCGTCTGCGCGCTGCAGGTCTTTCGAACCTGGCAGGGAAAGCGGGTGCCCTTCTGGCTTCAGAGCTACCGTGCCGGCGAGCTCTTCGAAGCCGCACACCCACACGCCGACTATCCGGTCATAACGGAGGTGCTAAGGACCTATCTCGAGGAGTCCCTCGATGTGCCCGGACTGACGGATCTGCTGGACACGATCGCATCCGGCGCCATATCCGTCGTAAACCAGGACGTGGAGACCCCCTCGCCCTTCTGTCACGCGGTCATTTCGCGTCACCTGCTCAGGCGGGACGACCGCATGGGTCGCGATCACAGGGCCCGTCTCCTGAGGCTCCACAGAGAGCTTCTGGAGCAGGTGCTCAGCGACGAGCAGATGGCCGATCTGCTCGATTCCCGCGCCATCGAGCACCTCGAACGGCGTCGCCTGCACCGTGCCGCAGGCGCGCGCGCGCGCAGCAGCGAGGAGCTCCTGCAGGCGATCCGAAACCTGGGCGATCCTCCGGCAACCACGGAGGCCCTCACGCAGATGGTAGATGGTGACCCCGCCGCTCTGCTGGGGCCGCTGGTGGCGGAGAGGCGCGTCGTTGCCCTCGAGCTGCCCGAGAGCGCAGAATCGCCCATCCGACTGGTGACCGCCGACCTGTGGAGGGAGTACTGCGATGCCTACAGCCTCGTCCCTCGCGGCGGACGAGGTACGGTGCTGATCCCGAAGATCGAGGCAGGCGAGATCACAGGATTCGATCGCACAACGGGGTCTCAGACCATACCTGTCCGATGGCGCAGACGTCTGGATGCGGAATTGGCCCGCCGATCCGTGCTCGAACGCTTCCTCCGCTGCCGGGGTCCGGTGTCTGTCCACGAGGTCATCAGCCACACCGGCTGGCCTATGGACAGGGTCGAGCACATGCTGAACGCCCTGGTCGATTCGGGATCCGTGGCACGCGGCACGTACACCCGTGCGAAGCTCGGGCCCCAATGGGTCAACCGCGCGAACCTGGAGGAGATCCACCGCATCCAGGCCGGCG
>JASLMQ010000047.1 GCA_030746455.1 Candidatus Latescibacterota bacterium | reverse complement strand
CGTACTCCTCGAACAGATCGAGAACTGACTTCAGGTGGGATGGTTCATAGGGGATGAGCTGGTCGACGTAGAAGAGCGTGAGCAGCTGCTGCCCCTCCGGGTTCACGTGCATGTTCAGGAGGGCCTCCCTGATGGTATCCCGCAGTTCCCGCGGGAGTCCGTCCGAGAAGCACACCACTCCGTAGCTGAAGCCGGGTGAGACCGCAACAAGCCTCAATTCCCTCCCGATCTGGGGGTTGAGCTCGGAGACGGTCTCGAGGATCGTTCGGGGAACCAGGCACAGATCCGCCTGACGGAAGAAGACGGGCAGGACCGCGCGGATGGTCTTCCTTGCGCTTGTCACCTGCCCGAAGAAGTGATTGTTCCTCGGCAAACCATTCCTCAGCAGGAGTGCATTCAGCCAGACAATGGGTACGCTGCCACCAAGGTCGGCGGCAGTCATCAGCCGCGTGCCTCGAAAGTCTTGCAGTTCGGCTGCACCGTGGTCTCGGTGGGCGATTAGGACATAATGCTCCCGATAGTCTTCCCCCCGAACGGCCGTAAGGGCAGGAGTCAGGGGGATTTTGTCCGCCATCTGGACATACTCAGAGATGGTCAGAGTCAGGATATCGATCTGCCCCAGCTTGGCCGTCTCCTCCAAGGCATCCAGGTCCTCGGGTATGACGACCTCTGACGTGCCGAGCAAGCCCGCCCGCCTGATAAGTGCGTCGGCAGAGACCCTCGTGGCCGCGCGGGCATCCGTGATGCCCACATCGAAGAAGGTCCTGGCCGAGTAGCCGATCCTGAGGTGGACGGGTTCCTCGGCGGGGGGCTCGGACCCTCGGACGGGCGCCGCGAGTACCACCATGGCGACGAAGCAGAGCGGAGAGGTTCTGAGCACAGACCTCATAGGGAGCCCTTGGCCTCGCTCGAGGCGCCCGACGTACCGATCGCTTTGGCCACCACCATCTCGAGGTCGACCAGGCGGAACGGTTTGCACATGAAATCGATCGCACCCATCTCTTTCGCCCGGCGGACCGACTCCGGGTCTCCGTGGCCGGCCATCATAACGATCGGGAGCTCCGGGTTGTCTCTGCGAGCCCTCTCCAGGAACTCGAAGCCATCCATCTCCGGCATCTTCACGTCCACCATGACCAGGTCATAGCCGCCCCTCTCCAAGGTTTCGAGGGCTTCTTCACCCCTCTGTGCGTCGTCGGTCTGGTGGCCCAATGCCCTCAGGAAGCTTCCCAGAGCGTGCAGGACGATATCCTCATCATCTACGAGCAGAATTCTGAGCGTTTGACCCATGGCTACGCCTCCTGGCTCTGCAGCGGCGGCCTCGCTGGCAGGATAATGGTCGCCGAGGTCCCTCGGCCGGCCGCGGGCCCGATCCCGATTGTGCCCCCGAACTCCTCGACGATAGACCGGGACACCGACAGACCCAACCCGGTCCCTCTGTCCGGGTCCTTGGTCGTGAAGAAGGGATCGAAGACCCTTGCGACTGCCTCCTCCGGGATCCCAGTGCCGTTGTCTTCCACCTCGATCTCGATGCGGTCGCCAGAGGAAGCGCGGGTACGGACCACAACGCGTCCGTCCTGAGATTCCCCCTTCTCGCCAAGCCGTTCTTCCACGGCATCCCGGCTGTTGTTGAGGAGGTTGATGAGCACCTCCTCCAGCGAAAACGGATTGGCCAGCACGCACGGTAGACCGTCGGCCAGCTCGGCTCTGAGATGTACCCCGTGGGACTTGAACTGGGCGTCGAGCATGTCCATCCCCGAGCGGACCACGTCATTGATCTCGACGGGTGAGACCTCCTTCTTGCCCGCCTCTCGGGCGAACATCCGGACGTGCTGGATGATGTGGACCATCCTGTCTGCCTGGTCGACGATGCGCCGAAGCCTGTCTTCGAGCTTGCCCCTGGACAGGTCCCATCCCCGTTCCATCGCAATGAGGACGTGCTCGGCCAGACCGCGTACCCCCACTAGGGGCTGATTCAGTTCGTGGGCAATGCCGGCCGCCATCTCTCCGAGAGACCGCAGCCTGTCGCCCCTCATGGAGAGGGCCTTCTGCTCCTCCAGCTCCTGTTCCGCCCAGGTCCGCGCCTCCTCAGCCAGCTTCTGGTCGGTCACATCGCGCGCGATGGCGAGAACTTCGTCCTCGCCACTGACAACCACACGGGTCTCGTAGTGGCGTGTCACGCCTTGGATCGGGAGGTGGTATTCGAAGCGCTGGATTCGGCCTGACTCCAGGGCCTCCTCTATGTGGCGCATCGCTATCTCGGATACCTCGCTCGGGAAGCTCTCGGAGATCCTCGTGCCAACGATGGAGCCGGGCGGCACGTAGAGATCGTTGGGCTTGGCTTTGTAGTCGAGGAAGGTGCCGTCGCGGGCGATCCGGAACATGAGGTCGGGTATCGCATTGAGCAGGGCCAGGTTTGTCGCCTCGCTCTCCCTGAGGGCCATGGCGGCCGCCTTGCGTTCCCGGATCTCGTTCTCCAGCTCCGCGGTCCGCTCCTCGATGCGTTCGACCATATGGTTGAACGCACCCGCGAGCCGTCCGACCTCGTCGCTGGAAGCCACGGCCGCACGTTGAGTCAGGTCCCCCTCCTCGATCCGCCGCGCAGCATCCACCACCTGGTGCAAAGGCCGGACAACCACGGCGCCGATGCCGATTGCCACGCCGACGCCCGTCACGAAGACGATGAGGCCGATCAGGATTGCGGCTGCACGGCTTTGGGACACTGCCTCCTGGACGGCGGCGAGTGAGAAACCGAGGTGGAGCGTACCGATCTGTTGGCCGTTCATGACCACCGGAGCAGAGGCCCTGCATATGCGTCCACCATCCACACCCGCCGCTGCCGTGTCTATCCCGCGGATGCCGGCCTCTCCCGCCCCCTCTCTGTCGAGTGCGAGCAGGTCATTGCCTGACAGATCCCGTACCACGATATAGACCACGCCCTCGTTTTGCCACGCCCCCCCCACGGACTCTGCCAGCTCCTCGCGGTCCAGGAAGGCCACCGGCGCGCTGGCGCTGAACGCCGTCATCTCGGCGATGCTCTGTGCCTTGTCTACGACCCCCGCAACCGCCTGCTCCTCCAGCCGGGCCGGGAAATGGAGCGATATGAACAGCGAAATCCCCGCGATCAGCAGGCCGACAGGTACAACCAGCCGGTTCTTGATGGAGCGGGTCACGCCCAGCGTGTAGAGAATGTCACTGGTCTTCACGGCGGATCCTCCAGTTCAGCGGACGATTCTTGCTAGCTTGAGTAGCCGTGCCCGGAAATCTGTGCCTTCGGCTTTTGAGGCATCGAGGTTGATCAGGATCTCCGGTCGCTCGCCCTTCATCCCGATGCCCACGCCGATTCCGGCACCCACGTATTCGGGTACGCCGGTGAAGGTCCTGATCTTCAGGGACCTGCTCGCCGCAGTGATCTCTCTTATCTCAACTGCGCGCAGGGGCGTTACGTATATGGCGTGGATCCCGCGGTTGGTGAGCGATGCTCGGAGCACGTTTGGGTCGGTGATGTCGATCGGGAGGCAGCTTGCCTCGAGCCGACCATCGGATCCGATGGATTCAATGGCCTCGATCCACTCGTCCTTCGCATTCACGCTGGACCGGACCTTCTCCTGGTACAGAACGGCGACCACCAGCCCCTCAGGAT
This sequence comes from Candidatus Latescibacterota bacterium, assembly GCA_030746455.1. The sequence goes on along the minus strand of JASLMQ010000047.1, from coordinate 1,743 downwards.
CGGTCGGGGGAAGGCTCCGGTCGAATGCCAGTATCTTGGTGAACAACGCTGCCTGAATGGGAACGGGTACAGGCATCTCCTGAGCCCGGACGCCCGGGACGACCACCAGAGAACACGCACACAACACGACCAGACGGCGAATCGCTTGTCGGAATCGGAGGATCGGGCCCTCCGCCAGCGAATGCGTGTGTGTGTGGTTGCTCGACATCGGCGGTCTTCTCGAAGGTTTGGTGGTCATCAACTGCGGTCCACGACGCCGCCAGAGGCGGTCTCTCCAGACCTGGGGCATCCGTAGCTCAGAACCCGAGCTCAAATCTCACCGCGTAGTTCCGGCCGTTCTGGGCAATGGCGGGCTGAACGTGTTCGAAGCCGCCCGGTGTGGCGTATTTACGATCCAGCGCGTTCCTCACCTGCAGGGAGAGCTCAACATGGTCCAGAAGGGCGCTCCCGGGCCTGTCCGATCGAGGGCTGAAGGACAGATTCAGGCTCGTGAGGAAGTAGCCTTCGATCTTCGTGTTCTGCACCGTCTTCCGCTCCCCCTCATACTGAAGCTCGGGGACAACGGCGACACGTCTACCCATTGGTATGGATGCACCTGCCCTGACCAGGTGTGCGGGAGAGTTGGACAGTGTCTGACCCGAGACCTTGTCCTCTGCGCGCTGGTAGGAGTAGCTGGCGTAGCCTCGGCCTTTCTCCTTGAAGCGGAAGGTGAGTTCCACTTCCACACCGGCGGCCCGTACCGTGTTGATGTTCCGGTACTGGATGAGCCCATCCGATGGGTCCTCTGTCATGTCGATCAGGTCTTTCATCCGGTAGCCATAGACGGAAACGGCGCCGTACAGGCCCTCGGTCAGGCGCCGCTCCCAGACTCCCTCGATCGTCCGGATCGTTTCCGGCAGGAGATCCGGGTTGCCCTTGGCGGTCTCGTCATGGTAATAGAGCTCGGCTACGTTTGGCGCTCGGAACGCCTCTCCATAGAGCAGCTTGAAGGTACCGGACCTTCGGGCGTTGTAGACGATCGCGCCCCTGAGGCTGGTCGTCGTTCCCGCGTGGGAGTAGTGATCCGTCCGCAGGCCGCCCGTGATGGACAGATTCGTTGTTGCCTGATACTCGTCCTGGGCGTAGAGAGACACCAGGCTGTAGGCGTTGGACCCGTCGAAGTGGACCCCCTCCGAATCCCACGCCCGGTATCGGGCCCGAAGGTGGTTCTGATACTCGGCGCCCAGGATCAACCGGTTGTTCGGCCGGGGGTCCCATCGCAGCCTGAAGTCGCCTCCGGTCCAGACGCCGTTGTACTCATCGAGCCACAGGATTTCATAGGGATACGCTCCCGTGTAGTAGTAGTGATCGAGGTAACCTCTAAACGAGACGACCTTGGTGGCACCGAGCGCACGCTCATAGCGAATATCAGCGTGTGCGGCCCTGTCCAGCGTCCGGGCGTCTCCATCATTGAATACGGTTTCCCACGGCGCTGTGGGGATTCCCTTCTCCCGCTTTGAGAAGTAACCCTGGATGGAAAGCCCCCCTGCCGAGCACGTCCCGAGGATCGAGTGGTATCTCTCCCAATCCAGGTTCTGGGCGATTCCATGGTTTGTCGCGGGGTCATCGAACTCCCGGTAGTGGAGCTCCTGCCCGTCGACATCCGCCCAATTCCCCGAAAAGGAGAGGTCCACGCCACCGGACGACAGGGCGCCGAACGCGGCCCCGAACTCGCGTCTGCCATAGCTTCCCAATTCGCCAGAA
>JASLMQ010000046.1 GCA_030746455.1 Candidatus Latescibacterota bacterium | reverse complement strand
ACCTCCTCCGGCCGCCGCAGCACCCCAGGCACGGGAAGCGGCTCGGCCTCACCGCGCTTGGGCTTCTGTCGTTCCGCGGCCTGCTCGGTCCGCTCCCACATATCCTCCAATGCGTCCGACGTTCCCTCGGGATCGTCGACCACCACGATACAGCCGTCTCCGACGTAGTCCAGCAGACACGTCTGCTCGGCATAGATCACGCCCAGGTAGTGCTCGAGACCGTCGAACAGGCCCTCTCGCTCGAGCGTCTCCCTGAACACCGTCAGGTCCACGCCCAGGGCCGTTTCGGCCTTCTCGACGTTCTCGTCGTACACGTCCGCCATCGTCAGCGGCAGCACCGCCTCTCGGCAGGACAGCAGCCGAACGGACTTCAGCGTCTCCACCGACCGCTGCGTGGCCAGATCGAACGCGCGGATCGACGTCACCTCGTCGCCAAAGAACTCCATCCGCACGGGGTGTGCATTGCCGAAGGAGAAGGCGTCCACGATCCCACCCCGCACGCTGAACTGACCCACCCCTTCCACGGTCCCGACCCGTTCGTAGCCGATCTCCACCAGATGGTCGGCGAGCTCCTGGAGATCCACCTCCTGGTCCACACGGACCTCCTGCATGCACAGGGAGAACATGTCCGGCGGCACCGTGTGCCCCATCAGCGCCTCGGCGGGTGCCACCACCACCCCGTCTATGCCGCGATGGAGCTGCTCGAGCGCCTCCAGCCTCAATCCCGTGACGTCCAGGTGAGGAGAGCGACGATCGTACGGAGAGACCTCCCAGGCCGGGAAGACGCCGACCTCATCGGTGCTGATCAGCCGCTCCAGGTCGTCGCGAATCGCCTCCGCGCGCTCCTCGGTGGGGCAGACCACCAGGACGGGACCCGATGTCTCTTCCTGTATGCACGCCACCGCAAAGGCCGTCAGCGCCCCGCCCGCGCCGTGGACCGCGAGCTTCTGGTCCCCTTCCGACAAGCGCTGCGCCAGCGCCTCGAAGGACTCGGAACCCCGCATGCGCCTATAGATCTGATCCAATGTCATTGGCAATTGCTGCTCCAGTAACGGAATCTGAACAGGTTGAGGACAAAGCCGGCAGAAGGCAGAAGGGAGAAGGCAGATGGACGGTTGCCGCCCATAGTGCAGCCCGAGATCGGTTGCCTCGTGGATTTCCAGTAGGCGGCGGGGAAGACACTTCTGCCTTCTGCCCTCTTCCTTCTCACTCCTTAGGGTCTTCCATTCACGTTCCCCGCGCGTCCACCATCGCGAACGCAAACACGTCAAGGGACGACTCTTCCGAGCCGCCCCTGCGTCCGTCTCCCGCCGGCGTCCGCCTCACACGAATAGGCCCGACCGGAATCCAGGCCGAGCCGTGCCTCTCTGTCATATGCAGGAAAATAGATGGCGGGGTAGACGGGACTCGAACCCGCGACCTTCGGCGTGACAGGCCGACACTCTAACCAATTCTGAGCTACTACCCCGCATCTCAGGCCGCAACGGAACGAGGCCCATGCCCCGTTCCACAGCGCGCTAAAGATACCACACCTCCCCCGTACTGTCAAGCCGTTTGACCAGCAGGTCGGCTGGCTGTTGCCAGATGCCAATGTGGAATATCACCAAGACCCAACACACCGTCTGCCTGAGTGCCCTCCGAAGCGCCGGTTCACCCACCGGAGCTTCAGCGAAGGTGGGAGGCGCGAAGGAGGGTGTATCGAAGGGCGGTCCCAGCCAAGCCCAGGATCCACTCAAGCCCAGAGTCCCAGTGAGAGGCGTGGCAATCTCGCTTCTCTCGTCAGTGCTCCCGGGGGAGAACACAGGCCCAACCGTCCCTATTCTTGCTTGCTATCCGCTACCCAACGGGCTATCTTTCCCTTGTAGCACAATCACATAGATAGGTCCGAGCCGGGACGGGACGTCCACAATGGACCTGGGAATACGGGGCACGCTTCGGACAAACGAAGTGTGCCCCGTTCGCGTTGCGGCATGGGGGTAGAGCGGCTTGTCGGGTTCTTGTCTGTAAAGAAGATGACGCAGGCGTAAGAATTCATGCACTAATGTCACAGACGTTACGATCACAGGTAGCCGGTCGCGGTCTGCCTGTGAGCAGTAACGCATTGTTTAATCATGGCTTAGTCCCGTGTATGCCCTGTTGGTATGGCCATTGCGCATAGCATCTCTTTGGAGGGGGACCGAGGGGGTTAGGTCGCGGCACCATCCACCCGTTCCCAACGCGCCGCCGTATTGCTGGTTTCGGTGTTCTGCTAACAGCTGAATGCTGACAGCTTCCTTTCTGTGAGGCCGCTATGCGAAAGCCACCCATCGCTGTTCTGCTGATCGGAGCCTTCCTGCTGGTGGCAGCGCCCGCTCTTGCTGGCACCACTGGTAAGATCATGGGCCGCGTCACCGACGCGGAGGGTCAGCCCCTGCCCGGCGCGAGCGTGATGATCGAGGGCACCCGGCGTGGCACGGAAGCCGACACGGAGGGCGTCTACTTCCTCCTTGCCGTGCCTCCCGGCAAGCACACCCTCGTCGCCTCTATAATCGGCTATGCCCAGCAGCCGAAAGAGGACGTGGTCGTCAGCGCCGACTTCACCAGCAACGCCTTCTTCGAGCTAGCCGAGAGCCCGGTCGAGTTGGACCGCGTGGTGGTACACGCGGATCGCTGGCGGCGCCCTCCCGTGGTACCGGACCGAACGTCCACGGTGCACGTGGTGTCGGCCGAGGAGATCGAGCTGGTGCCGATCGTGAAGACCACGGGCGAACTCGTCTCCCTGCGACCGGGGGTGGATCTGGCGGGCACCTATGCGATCCGGGGCGCGGACGTCAGCTACGGGACCAACCCGTTGATCGGGTACACAGGCAAACATGTGGCAAACGACGTCTACGTTATGGTCGATGGGGTGCGCATCCCCAACCAGGATGGTCATAGCGCCCTTCTCTTCGCGGGTGTGAACAGGAGCGTCGTGCAGGAAGTTTCAGTCGAAACGGGCGTACTGTCCGCGGAGTATGGTGACGCGCAGGTGGGTGCCGTCAACATCGTGACCAGGGATGGCGGGAAGCAGGTTCACGCATGGACGGAATTCCTCTACGAGCTGCCGGGTAAGAAGCACTTCGGTCCGAACGTGTACGCCGATCCCATTCACCGCGATCACATGAAGTGGAACGACCCGGAGTAGCTCTCCGAGACCGATCCGGTAACGGGCCGCCTTATACACACCCGTGAGGACTACACCGGCTGGTCAGGCTTCACGGCGGAGGGCAGCCTCTCTGGGCCGGCAGGACGGAAGGCCTCGTTTGCGGCCTCGCTGAGCCACCAGCACCGGGCCGCAAGGTACCCCTCTGCAGAACGCCACGGTTTTTTCAACGACCGTGGGAAGTATATCAACGCGCCAGCCAACATTCAGGGATCAGCGAGTCTGACCTGGAAGCCGATGGCAAGCGTGAGAATCAAGACTGGCTTCATCCTCCAGCGCTACACGGCATGGAACGCCGAGATCAACGATTTCGGCCGCGCCTCAGAAGGCTTCATTCGGGGGATGGGGAATGTCGGCCGGAACCTCTTTCTACCAGCGAAGTGGGCCGCGTCGGGACGCTACCGCCATCAAGAGGACCTGGCCTACATAACGTTCACGCACGCGATCTCCCCCAGGACCTTCTACGAGGTGCGCGCGGCGCGCAGCCGCACGCTTCAAGACACCGTCGGAGTGCCCATGTGGACGGAAGATCCCAGAAAGGAACGGGATGGATGGTTCAACCTCCAGCGGAACGCCGCGATGTGGGTCGACTCGGATCGAAAGCGTTACAGCCTCAAAGTCGACCTGACAAGCCAGGCCAATCCCTGGTACCTCGTGAAGGCCGGTTCCGAAATCACTGGGTATGATGCCTACTACACGTACTGGGCGGCACGACAGAAGGTAGATAACCACTTCACGTTCTATTCGGGCGGGGACACGCCGTGGTTGATCGGAAGCCCCGCGAGACCGATCCGGGGTGCGTTCTACATCCAGAACAAGATGGAATTCGCGGGCCTGATTGTGAATGCGGGCGTGAGACTGGATTTCAATAAACACACGCACGAGGAGCTTCTGGAACCGGCATTCATGTGGGCCCCGATGTGGCGCTTCTACACCCATCGTCACTATGGCTACGGTACAGGTGCGGGGGAGGGGGTGGCAGTGACGGGTGACCTTGCGTCCATGCCGCCGACGCAGGTCTATCTCAGCCCGAGGCTGGGCGTGTCCCACCCCATCTCGGACAAAGCGGTGTTACACTACTCGATCGGTCGGCTCGTCCAGTGGATAGACCTGTTCGATCTCTACGCAAAGCCGTACGGCAACTATGGACGAAGCGGCCCAGCTATCACGTGGCGGGACGTGAACGACAACGGGGTGAAGGACCCCGCCGAGCACCTCAACGTGATGCAACCGCTCTACGCTGCCTTTGGCAGCGATGCCTGGGCTCATCCGGAGGAGACGCTGGCCTTCGAAGTGGGTGCGGACTGGGCCTTCGCGCACGACTACACTGCGTCATTGACGCTCTACTACCGGAGCGAGACGCAGCAGCTCACGCACCTTACCGACACGTGGAGGGGGCCAAAGCACGGCTCGCACTACGTGCGCGGTGTCAGTAACGGGGCGATGTGCTACGCAAAAGGGTTCGAGCTATCAGTCGGCAAGCGCCTGGGCGGCGTCCTGGGGTTCCGCGTGGCCTGGTCTTCCATGTGGACGGCAATAGGCGGTGTGGCGGGGCTCACGCAAGGGGCGGCCGGAGCATTCCAGGATTCCATCTTCGTGGCAGGACCGGAGTTCTGGTATGACTTCAGACCCAATCCGGACGGCTCGGAGACACCGCTTCCGCTGACGGAGATCGAGAAGGCTGACCTCTGCTCTCAGGCGAACCAGGAGATCCGGAGCCGGGTCGCAAGTTACGGGAAGCACCGGGATTGGAGCTTCGGCAAAGCGCCGCAGCTCGCCGACAAGGGCATCTACATCGAGTATCGCTGGCCAACCGATAAATTCAGAGGCGTGATGCAGAACGAGCAGGTCAGTGGCATACTGGGACAGGCGAACGCGCAGCTAGTGCTGATCACTCCACCGGACGTGGGAATGGGGGCCAGGTGGGTGGACTGGCTGGCGAGCGACCTGAAGGTCAACCTGCTGTGGAGGCTGCGGACCGGGGTGGCGTTCAGGTGGACCCCGCCCGGAGGGAGGGCGCTACGCAGGCGGGGTCCGGTGAACACGGTCACAGACCTCAGCGTGGAGAAGGGATTCATCACGGCAGGACGGTTCCGGACGTCCCTCTTTGCGGAGATCCGCAACCTGTTTGGCGACAGGATCTGCTCGGATGCCGGCGATGAAGGCTACATGAGGTGGGGACTGCAGATGCGCCCTCCCGACAGCCCGGACTTCCTGGAGTACGGAGAGGAGTACATCGCATCCGATCTACGGAGTACGACAGGAGGGCACCGGTTCTTCCAGGCGCCAAGGCAGTGGAACGTGGGGGTGAGGGTGGTATTCTGACTCGTGGATCGTGATTCGAACAGCCGGCGTTGGATCTTGGGAACACGGAATGCACCATCTCCTTGCCTGTTCAGACTAGTCCGGTAGGCGCTGCAAAGAGGGGTACTTTCCTCAGCGCCAGCGTTCGTGATGCCCTTGTCCTGAAACGGAGGCCGATTACACTGTCTGGCGGAGACCCAATGAACCCACCGAAGGCTGTTCTCATTCTACTCTTCGCAGCGCTCTTCTGCACGGCGCCACCAACACGCGCCGCAACCCCCGTGGACGTGCCCCGCCCCGACCCCGTGCTGGAGGACTGGCGTTGGGCATTCTTCACCGAGGCCGACGGCCTTGCCAGCGTGCGCGTCGCCGACATCGTGGCCCAGGACTCGGTTCTCTGGTTCGCTACCGATCGGGGCATAAGCCGGTACGACGGTATCGCGTGGACCACCTACACAGCCGAGGACGGCCTCCTGGAGACCGACGTCCGCGCGGGAGCGCTGGGGACAGATGGAACGCTCTGGTTCGGTACGGCCTCGGGCCTCTATCGGTTCGACGGTGGAGTATGGGATGCCGTCGCCCTGCCGACGGCCCTGGCGAACGCCGTGGTGTCCGATCTCGCATATGGATCGGGCCCGGCGGCAGGCCTCTGGGTTGCCACCGACCGCGGTCTGGCACGACTGACCCATGGGAACTGGAGCACGCATGGGCAAACGGATGGTCTCCCATCCGAGCAGATCAACCGCCTCGCCGCTGCGCCGGACAATAGTCTGTGGGCCGCAACGGAAGGTGGAGCTGCGCGACTCGACGGCACACGGTGGACCCACGTACGGGATCCCGGCGGCCTCCCCGCCCTCTCCGTCACATCCATCTACGCAGAAGGCGATGGCGCCGTGTGGCTTGTGCAGTACGGCGCCGGTCTCAGCTGCCTGAAAGGAGGGAGGTGGACCCACTTTGGCGAGGGGAGCGGCCTGCCCGACCTCCAGGTACGCTGCGTTGTGGGAACGCCAGACGGAGAGGTCTGGGCCCTCTGTCGTTCAGGGATCGCCAGGCTCGCACGACGAACCCGGGGCTCCGCCGAGCGCTGGGTTGCCTACGATCGACGCGCCAGACCGGGCCTTGGCGAGCCGTGCGCAGCGGCCGTGGATCCCCGCGGCGCGATCTGGCTGGGGGGACGGGGAGCAAAGGGCCTGGCGCGCTTCGACTACGTGGGCGAGCGATGGACCCTCCATCAGCTGGATCAGGTAGCGAGATCAGAAAGGGCAGGCGGAGTTGGCCAGGATAGAGATGGGATCCTCTGGTTCGGGACTGACATGGGGCCACATTGCTACGACGGCAGGTCGTGGAGTCGCGCGGCCGAGCTGTCGGGTTCCGCCATCCAGGTGGACGCGGACTCCGACGGGGCGGTCTGGCTTCTTGGGCAGGTTCCGGGCGTACCCTCTCTTGCGCTCATCCGTGACGCCAGGGCGCGGTCTCCCTTGCGGTCCCCAACCGGTGGTGCGGTTCGGACGGCGGTCCGGACGGCCGGGGGCCACCTCTGGGTGGCCACTTCGGACAGCCGCCTGTTCCGCCTCGTGGACGATTCCTGGGTACAGGAGTCCATCCAGGGCCTTCCCCGGGCCATACACGCACTCGCGGTCACGACCGACGGGAGCCTGTGGGTGGGCGGCTCATCCGACGTCGTCAAAAGACGCTTGCCTACCGGCAACTGGACATCCTATGCCGTCCAGAGCTCCCGCCAGGTGACCGACCTCCTGGCCTCCCCGGACACGGGCCTCTGGATGGCCCACGGACTCGAAGGGGGCGGAATCACGCGCCTGCGCCCGGACGGCACCGCGGTTGGCTACACGTTCCACGACGGGCTGATAAACGATGAGGTCCACGCCCTCGCGCAGGCACCGGACGGCACGGTCTGGGCGGGCACCTCCGGGGGCCTCAGCCGCTTCGATGGCGAGAGCTGGACGGCCGTTACGGGCGGGCCTTCGGATCTGGACGTACGTTCCCTCTTTGCCGCTCGAGATGGTTCCCTGTGGCTCCGCACGGCAAGCGGAATCGTTTTGCGCTACCGGAACGACGAGCAGGGCCCGAAGACCCTTCTGGACAACGCCCCTGCCCGGATCTCGTCAGACGGGAACGCGAGCTTCTCCTGGGAGGGCCGAGACCGATGGCTCCCGGCAGAAACGCCCCTGCAGTTCTCCTACAGGCTGGACAGCGGAGCGTGGACGCCCTTCACGGAGCACAGACGCTCCCCGCTGTTCTCCCTGGGAGCGGGCGCACACACCTTCGAGGTCCGGGCCCGAGATGCCGACCTGAACACCGAGAGCGTACCAGCATTCCATTCCTTCTTGGTCGATCCCCCCATCTGGAAACGCCCCTGGTTCATCCTCCTGCTGGTACTGCTTGTCGGCACCATCGGCCTCCAGGCCCGTCGTCTGCTGGAGCGGGATCGCAAGCTGGCCCAGGCCAGAGAGGACGCCGAAGCCGCTAACCAGGCCAAGAGTCAGTTCCTGGCCAGCATGTCCCATGAGATTCGAACGCCCTTGAATGCCATCCTGGGCTACGCTCAGATCCTCCAGCGCAAGTCCACTCTCGTGCCCGACGATCGCGCTGCGGTCGAGACCATCGAGCGAAGCGGCAACCATCTCTTCAAGCTCATCAACGATATACTGGACCTATCCAAGATCGAGGCCGACCGATACGAGCTCAATCCGGCCGACTTCGACCTTCAGTCCCTCCTGCAGAACCAGAACGTGATATTCCAGCACCGATGCGATGCCAAGCGACTGCACTGGCAGATTGCGATCCCTGAGGCGGACCGCATTCCCGTCCACGGCGACGAAGCCAAGATCGGTCAGGTGCTGATCAACCTCCTGGGGAACGCCGTGAAGTTCACCGATCGCGGATCCGTTAACCTCAGAGTCGCCGCGTTACCGGATCACCTCTATCGTCTCGAAATCCGGGACACGGGGCCGGGCATCTCCCCCGAGGACCGCGAAGCCATCTTCGACGCCTTCTCCCAGGCCGATGCCGGTCGCAGGGAAGGGGGCACCGGACTCGGCCTGCCTATCGCGCAAAGGCTCATCGGACTGATGGGAGGAGCGCTCGAGCTCGAATCCACCCTCGGCCAGGGATCCTGCTTCAGTTTCGCGATTCCACTGCCGCCGGCAAAGGCCGAAGTCCTGCGACCTTCCGAGAACAGGTGGGCCACCGTCTCTCGCTTGGCGGAGGGATGCACGGTCACCGCCCTCGTCGCCGACGACGTCGTGGAGAACCGCGACGTCCTGACGCATATGCTGGAAGATATCGGCGCCCGGGTGATTCAGGCGAGCAACGGCGTAGAGGCGGTGGAGAGGGTCGTGGCGGATCCACCGGACATCGCGCTCATCGACATCTACATGCCCGAGATGAACGGACAGGAAGCCGCCCTGCGCATCTGGGAGGCCCTCGGGCGCGACGCCCTCAAGGTCGTCGCCGTCTCCGCATCGACCCTCGACCACGAACGGCGCGAGTTCCTCGAGCTCGGATTCGACGCCTTCATCCCGAAGCCCTTCCGTGCTGAGGACATCTACGGCTGTCTCGCCGAGCAGCTCGGGGTCGAGTTCGAGTACGCCTCCGTGGAGGACGAAGAGCCAAAGCCCCTGCCCGACCTGCAGGACATCGACCTGCCGGCAGACCTCTTGGAAGGGCTCAGGAGGGCCGCGGAAATCTCCAACGTCACCGAGTTGGAAACCATCCTGACTGACGCGGAGCGGCTCGGAGAAAACGAGGCCCGACTCGCAGCCCATCTACGCACGTTGAGTCAGGACTTCAAGATGGATGAGATCCTGGGGATACTCGACAAGATCAAAGCCTAGCAACCGCCGCACCGACTGTATTTGGCCAATGACCGTCTTGCAGCCCGACGGAGGAGGGCCGACCGATGGAAATCGCCACGACACCCCGTGTTGCCGCTGTCGCTCTCGTCCTGTTGATGTTTCTACCCGCTCCACCCGCCACCGCCGGCACCACCGGAAAGATCATGGGCCGCGTCACCGACGCGGAGGGCAGGCCACTGCCCGGCGCCAGCGTGATGATCGAAGGCACCCAACGTGGCATGGAGGCCGACTCGGAGGGCGTCTACTTCCTCCTAGCCGTACCTCCGGGTCATCACAGCCTCGTCGCCTCCATGATCGGGTACTCCACCCAACGAAAGTCGGGCGTGGTCGTCAGCGCCGACTTCACCAGCAACGCCTTCTTCGGACTCGCGGAGAGCCCGGTCGAGTTGGACCGCATGGTGGTTGAGGCGCACAGGTGGCAGCGGCCCCCTGTCGACCTAGACCGGACGTCGACGGTCCACGTCGTTTCCGCGGAGGAGATCGAGCAGACGCCGATCATCAGGACTACAGGCGAGCTCGTTTCCCTCCAGCCGGGTGTGGACCAGGCCGGGACCTACGCGGTGCGCGGGTCGGGCAGCAGCTGGGGAAACACACCGAGGACCTGGGGCACACACTGGAACTATCCCAACGACGTGTTCTTGATAATCGACGGGGTACGCGTCCCCAACCAGGATGGTCACAGCGCTATCCTCTTTGCCGGGGTAAACAAGAGTGTGGTGCAGCAGGTTTCGATCGAGACAGGTGTGCTCCCGGCGGAGTATGGGGATGCGCAGGCCGGCGCCGTCAACCTCGTGACCCGGGAGGGGGGCAGAGACCTTCACGGCTGGACCGAGCTTCACTACGAACCGGCGGGGCGGAAGCACTGGGGTTCCAACGTGTACGAAGATCCGATGCATCGGGATCACATGAGGTGGGACGATCCAGAGTGGGTGTCCGAGGCCGACCCCCTCACGGGGCGGGTCATCCACCAGCGCACGGATTACAAGAGCTGGTCTGGATTCACGGTGGAGGGTAGTCTGTTCGGGCCGGTGGGGCCCAAGGCCTCGTTTGCCGCCTCAATGAGCCACCAGCACCGTGCGGCTGTCTACCCCTCGGCTGAGAGCCACGGCTTCTACAACGACCGCGGCGCGTACATCAACGCTCCGAATAACTGGCAGGGATCTGCGACCCTGACCAGCAAGCCGACGGGCGGCACCAAGCTGAAGACCGGCCTGATCCTGCAGCGCTATACCGCGTGGAATAATGAGATGAACGAATACAACTACGCGAAGCATGGGTTCATACGCCGGCTCAGATTCGGCGGGAACGAAGCCGGCCGCAACCTCTTCCTGCCCGAGAAATGGGCGTCGTCGGGCCGGTACCTGCACCAGGAGGACCTGGAGTACGTGTCCTTCTCCCACGCGCTCTCTTCCAGGACCTTCTACGAGCGTGCGGCTTGCGCGCAGCCGCACGCTTCAGGACACCATCGGGGTGCCTTTGTGGTCGGACGGATCCCCGAGGCGGGACAGAGACGGGTGGTTCGCGATCGACAGGCAGGTGGCGATGTGGGTCGCGTCGGACCGGAAGCGCTACAGCTTCAAGGCGGACCTGTCCAGCCAGATCAACAATCGGAATCTGATCAAGACCGGCCTCGAGATCGTCGCTTACGATGCCCGCTACACCTACTGGGCGGCGAGTTCGAAGGCCAACAACTGGTTCACCTTCTATGGCGGCGGCGACACGCCCTGGGAGATGGGCAGCCCGGCGCGTCCCCTTCGAGGAGCCTTCTATGTCCAGGACAAGATGGAATATGAGGGTCTGATCATAAACGCGGGCCTGCGCCTCGACTTCAACGTGCACAGGCACAGGGAGCTCGTGAGCCCCGCGCTGATGTGGGCGCCCATGTGGTGGCGCTACACCACCCGGCACTATGCCTACGGTGTGGACACGGGTGAGGGCGTGACCGTGACCGGCGACTTCGCGCGGACGCCTCCGGCGGGATTCTACCTGAACCCCAGGCTGGGCGCCTCACACCCAATCACGGACCGGGCAGCGATGCACTTCTCGCTCGGCCGGTGCCTTCAGTGGCCTGATCTGTATCGGATGTACGCGAAGTCCTACAGGAACCTCTTTAGACGGATCGGCCCGGACGGGGATCCCTCGTGGGAGGACGTGAACGGCAACGGCATGAAGGACACGGCCGAGTACCTGAGCAACATGGTCCCCCACTGGAGCGGGTTCGGCGGCGATCCGTGGGTCCGCCCGGAGGAGACGCTAACGTTCGAGGTGGGCGCGCAGTGGAGCTTCGTTTCCGACTACACTGGCACCCTCACGCTGTTCTACCGGAGCGAGACCCAGCAGCTCTCCAGCGGCCACTCGAATTGGTGGGATCCTGTCCGGGACAGATATTGGCATCTGCGGGGTCTGGGGAACTCGTCGGCCGGCTACGCGAAGGGGATCGAGCTCGCAGTCGAGAAGCGATTGAGCCACTGCTTCTCATTCCGCGTCGCCTGGACGTCACTGTGGTCGGCCCGCGGCCAGATTGGCCTAACCCAGTATGGGACGTTCATGTTCCCGGACTCCAACTTCGTCGCCAGCAAGGAATTCTGGTACGCCTTCGCGCCCAACCCCGACGGGTCGCAGACGCCGATGCCGCTGAGCGACGCGGAGAAGCGGCAAATCGGTGGCGCGGCAAACCGGGCAATACGGGACTGGAGCGACCTCTGGCGGAATCGTTCGTGGATACAGATGGGCGTGATGGCCGAACCTCAGGACAAGGGCATCTTTGTCAGCTACTGGGCACCCGTCAATACCCTCGGAACTGGGCCCATAAACTCGTGGGGAGAGAAGAGCGGCGGGGTCCTGAGCCAGGCGAACGTGCAGGTCGTGCTGAACACTCCGCCTGACGTGCGCACGGGGGCCAGGTGGATGGGATGGCTGGCCAGCAACCTGAGCGTGAACCTGCTCTGGAAGATGCGTTCGGGGAGAGCATTCACGTGGACGACACCTCAGGAGACAGAATCGAAGGCGCGCGGGCCCGTCGACACCGTGACCGACCTGAGCGTGGAGAAGGTATTCAACGCGAGGGGCCGGGTGCGTCCCTCATTCTTCCTCGAGGTCCGGAACCTGTTCAACGACGGGCTCGACGCAGATCCCGACAAAGATTACGAGCCTGCCGTACCCAAGCAGGACTACATGCGGTGGGGTCTGCAGATGCGGCGTCCCGATGATTCACTCTTCGTGAAGTACGGAGATGACACCGGACACAGGTTCTTCCATCCACCAAGGCAGTGGAGCGTGGGGGTGAGGATGGTGTTCTAGAGGTAAAAGGCAGAGGGGAAAAGCTGAGAACTGGTATGCGGCTCGTGGCTCGAGAAAGGCAGCCGTCAGCTGTCAGCCCTCAGCAGAACCGCAATGATCTGTCAATCTGGCGGATGCCATATTGCGAGTCCCAGGCCCTTCATCAATCGCTATTGCTTGTTCGATATTCGTCATTCGCTCTTTGATCTATGGACCTGATCCACCACCGATTCGACGCCACGCTCCTTGCCAAGCTGGCCGAGCTCCGCGCAAGGCGCGAGCAGTTCCAGCGCCTCCTCGCCGACCGGCCTACCGGGGCCCGGGTCACCGTCCGAGAGAAGGCGTCAAGGGCAGATCTCAAGCGGCAGTACAAGCGGTCGCTAGCAGCGTCGACGGTGCTCTCGGTTGCCCTGCACGCCTCCCTGATCGCAGTGTATCCGACCTTCGAGATGCGCCGGATGATCCCCCGAGTCGACCAGATCGTGATCCAGATGGAGGACATCCCCCAGACACGACAGATCCACCGCCCGCCGCCCCTGGCCCGGCCTGCCATGCCCATCGAGGTCGGCGTAGAGGATGACGTGCCCGACGATGTGACCATCTCGTCTACCGATCTGGGTTTCGACCAGGTCTTCATCGACATTCCCCCACCGCCTCCCGGATCGCGCATGCTGGCTCAGCTCGACGAGGAGGAGAGGGCCGCGATGGAATACTGGCAGGTGGAGGTGAAGCCCGAGATCCAGACGTACGTGGTCCCCGACTATCCAGAGCTGGCCCGGAAGGTCGGGCTGGAAGGCAGCGCGTTCGTCCGGATCCTGATCGGCAGCGACGGGCGGGTGAGGAAGGCGATCATGGTGAGAGGCGACGAGATCTTCAGACGCGCCGCGACAGACGCGGTTCTGCAGTGGACCTTCAAGCCGGCCTGTCAGAACATGTGGCCCGTGGCGGTGTGGGCCGTGCAACTGGTCGAGTTCAACCTGACGGATCACTACTGATCCCAGTCTTCAATCACAGGAACAGGCCTATGCCCTCAACCCCGCTCGACCTGTCCGGCGCCAAGATCCTCCTCGTCGACGACACACCGGCGAACCTCAAGCTCCTCCGTCAGGCCCTGGAGCCCGAGGGTTACAGCATCCTGGTCGCCACGAACGGAGAGGCAGCACTCAAGGTCGCGGCAACCGCACAACCCGACCTTATCCTTCTGGATGTGCAGATGCCCGGCATCAACGGGTTCGAGACCTGCCGCCGTCTCAAGGCCGATTCCGCCATGGCGGATACCCCCGTCATCTTCGTCACCGCCCGGACCGAGACGGAATCCGTCGTCGAGGGGTTCCACGCGGGCGGGATCGACTATATCACCAAGCCCTTCAACAACGAGGAAGTTCTCATCCGGGTCCAGACCCACCTCAAGGTCAGCCGCCTCACCCACAGCCTGGACGAGTCCAACACCGCCCTTTCCGAGGCGAACCGCCGGATCCAGGCGTCCGCCGAGCGGAAGCTCCAGTTCTTCGCCAGCATGTCGCACGAGCTGCGAACGCCCCTCACGTCGATCAAAGGCTACGTCGACAACATGCGCGATGGGGTCACGGGCGACCTGACCGATCGCCAGGAACGCACGCTCGACCGGGTCGGCGTGAACGTGGACCACCTGATGGGACTCATCAACGACATCCTGGACATCTCGAGACTCGAAGCCGGCCGGCTCGAGGTGCACCCCGAACCATTCGACCTCGAAGATCTGGTCGCGTCCTGCTGTGCGGCCATCGGCCCCCTGATCAAGCCGGACGTCGCGCTTGAGTCAAACGTCGCCGAGGATGTCGGCCACGCCTGCACGGATTCGGCTCGCCTGAGACAGATCATCCTGAACCTGATGGGAAACGCGGCGAAGTTTACCGAGGCAGGCGAGATCTCCGTCAAGCTCTGGAAGGAGCAGTCGCCCACGGAGGATCCCACGCTGGCCGTGGCGGTGTCCGACACGGGTATCGGCATCCCGGAGGACGCCCGCGAAGCCATCTTCGAGGAGTTCCGTCAGGTGGAAGGCACGGAGCAGACCCACAAGGGCAGTGGATTGGGACTGGCCATCACAAA
>JASLMQ010000045.1 GCA_030746455.1 Candidatus Latescibacterota bacterium | reverse complement strand
ACCGCGAAACAGTGATAGCCGGGGGTGCCCTCGTACCAGCCTCCGTCTTCCAGCAGCCCGGTGAACATCCACTCCAGCCGGTCGCGGGCCAGCTCTCGCCACGCGGCCGCCTCGGGGAAATGCTCGAGATAATGGCCGACTTTGCCCAGTGCGCCGATCATCGTCGCCCCGGCGTTGTGGACGACCATGGTCGAGTACCTCTGATTCCACGCCAGGTCCCGACCCATCTCCCGTAGGGCCCACAGCCATCGCACACGATCTCTGTCCGACAGCGACCCCTCCGCAGACATCGCGTCCCAGCTGTAACCGGCGCTCGGAAGGTAGTACTTGCTGTCCCACGGACCCAGGTTCATATCGTATCGGCAGCGGGCCTCCCCGAAGGTCTCGTACTGACGCAGACGCTGTGCCCAGCCGATGTTGCCCTCACCCTTTCCCCGGTTGTATTCGGGTGCCTCCTGGACCTTCCATCGGTCCTCGATCGTCGGCGCGGGCTTGTAGAACTCGAACGGTGCCAGGGAAAAGGCGTGGGAAGCCTGTCTCCGGTCCGGAGGGCCTTTGTCACCGGCAGCCATCCTCGGCACCTGCATCGACAGCAGCTCCTCGAGCCAGGGGGCCTCCTCGTTCCGAACCGCGAGGAAGTGGGAAACCACACGCGCCAGGAGGGCAGGAGAAGCGTCCTCGACTTCCGCAGCGACCTTGCCCATCATCGCCTCGACATAGGCCGAGTTTCCCCAGTCGAGCGCGGCATCGGCCCATACCAGAGCGGACTCGCAATCGGGCGGATCGACGCACTTGGTCACGTGCTTGTAGTTGGTGATGCGTGCGTGGGAGACCTCCCGGATCGCGTCCGTCTGCCACGGGGCCCTCTCAACAGCCGTCAGGTACGACAGGACACGTGCCTGCCGAAGTCCGCTCTCCTCGTTCGGCTGCCAGCTCCAGTAGTGGTCCGTCACCTCGCCCGATGCCAGACCCGCCCCGATCATCTCCTCCGCGGCCCCGATCTCCGTCTCGCCGGGATCCTGTAGACTGGCCAGGGCCGCCGCGACACCCAGTGAGACGTCGGCCCCGTTGCTGTCCGAGCGTTCGGCCGGAGCCAGTAGCTTCTCGACGTGCGGACGGATGGGGCTTTGTGTGCCGGCCATGCGATCGTACCGACCGGCCGCCGAGATCGCGTCGGCCACAACCAGAATGTCGTCAGCAGCAGCCATCCCATCCATCACCGAGGGAACCAGGGCCGATGCGGTCTCGAGGTCGCGCAGGTTCAGATGTGCGTGAAGGAGCGAGGTCGCGCCCGACAGGGATGGTTCTGCCTCTGCCGCAGCAAGCGCCTTCCCAAGCTCCGCCTTCCAGTCGGTGTCCGAGGCCTTGTAGAAACTGCAGCTCGCCACGACGGTTTCATCCACAACAGCTCGAGCCTCGTAGTGGCCCGGCCCAAGGCCCTCAAGCGGCAGCGTCACGTTCCGCTGCTTCTCCGCATCCAGCTCCACGGCTTCGGAGCCCACGAGCCTGCCGCGTGACAGGTCGTGCCACTCCACCGTGACGCCGCTGCCTTCTCCCTCTTCGTCGCTGTCCGCCTTGACCTTCGCCGCCACGGCCGAATCGTCGAGCAGGAAGCGTGAATTCACGAAAATGTCCACGGAGACCTCCTTCTCAGTTCGTATACGGCACCGTCCCGTTCTCATCCACCGTGTATCCCCACTGCTCGATGTAGTCCATTCCCGGAAGGAACGCGTCGTCGTTCGCCTCCAGCTTTTCGTCAAGCAGCGCATCGAGCTTCTGGCGCACCGGCAGGCTGCCTGGATGGTCCACGAGGTTCTCCAGCTGGTAGGGGTCCTCGGTGTTGTCATACAGCACCCACGGCCCATCGAGATCGCGCACGTAGGTGTAGCGATGGGTGCGGATCCCTCGGTACTCTCGGCCGCCATGCCGCTCACGCTGCCACTGTCCGAACGGGTGCACGCACGTGAGGAGGGCCGCGCCATCGCTGAAATCCGGTCCGCCCCGGATGTGCCCCGAGTAGTCCAGTCCCTCCACGCTGTCCGGTATGGGCAGCCCGCACAGGCCCAGGAGGGTGGGCATCACGTCCTGCGCGTCGATCAGCGCCTCGGACCGTCTGGGATCCCATCCGGGAAGCCCGGGATACCGCAGCAGGAACGGGACGCGAATCGATTCCTCCCACGGCCGCTGCTTCTTCGCCTCTCCCTGGGATCCGAGCATATCGCCGTGGTCGGACGTGAACACGAAGACCGTGTCATCCTCGAGGCCGCACTCGCGGATCGTCCCCAACAGATCGGCAATGCAAGCATCCAGGGCCGAGCAATGCGCATAGTACCCGGCCAGCCACTCGCGCGCCTCCGCGGCCATGCTGTCGGGCACGTTGGGCCGAAGCACGACGTCATCGGGACTGTAGAGCGAGGTGTATTCTTCCGGCGCGGTGTCGTACGGCGCGTGCGGCGGCCCCCACGACAGCATCAGCAGGAAGGGATCCCCTTCACAGTGTTCACGAATGTAGCTCTGAGCATCGCGCGTCTGCGCGATCGCATCGTACCCCTCCCAGACCAACTTCTCATCCGAGTCCCCGGCATAGTATGGCGATCGATTGTAGTTGTGCGTGCACTCCAGCACCTTCCAGTAGCCGAAGCCCAGATGTCTCTCGGGAGGAATGGCGTTGGATCTTCCGTGCCCGTCCACGTGCCACTTCCCGATGTACGCCGTGTCGTACCCTGCCGCTGAAAAGGCATCCGCGATGCTCGGCGAACGGGGCTGGAGGTACACGTCGTTCACGAACACCCCGTGCGCCCGCCCGCTGCCCGGTAAGCAGGCTCGCCCGGTAGGGCGAACAGACGGGACAGCCCGCCACCGCGTGCGTGAAGTTGATGCTCTCGGCCGCCAGCGCGTCGAGGTTCGGGGTGCGGACGTTCGGATCCCCGCCATACCCCGTCGCCTGCGCCCGCCACTGATCTCCGAATACAAACACCACATTCGGCGCCGCCATATCATCCTCGCCCTTGATATGCTTGGATGCAAGACTACGGGGAAATGCTGTTCAGTGGAAGGCCCTGGCTCTGGAGGCTTGGCACACCTGAGGGCTTCGAGTATGCCTCTGAGATCCTGTCCGACAGGCACTGGAGCCACAGCCAGCTGGGGTCTCACAGAACCGAAGCCAGGCCCAGAACCCGGCTTCACCTGTCGCGCTCTTCGTAGTTCCGATTCTCGCGGATCGCGGCTAGCTGAAGACCTCATGCATCCGATCGCAGTAGTACCTCACATTGTCCCACACTCCATCTTCCGGGATGCGATGATCCGGACACGGCAGGAACCCGCCCATTTCGACCATGGGCTTCAGCCGCTCGATCTCCGCGTCCACCGCCGCGAAGTCGCGCGCGAACACACGCTTGTCCATGCCGCCAACGCCGCGCAGCTCACGCCCGTGGGCCTTGCGCCACGGCTTCAGGTCCGCGTTCCACGTGCCCACCTCGATCGGGAACATCGTGTTTACGCCGTTGTCGAACCAGATTGGCACGAGTTCGTCGATCAGCCCATCGCAATCCAACGAGACGATGTCAATGCCGTAGCCGTTCACCAGCTCCGTGATGCGTTTGTAGTGTCGGCCGACCTTCTCGGCGAACATCTTCGGGTTGATAAGCGGTCCGTTCTTGAAGCAGATGTCCTCCCAGAAATGGGCGAAATCGAACCGCACGCCCGATTCCAGCGCCGTCTTGGTGCACTGGTAGGTCAGCTCCGCGTTCACCTCGATGATCTCGTCGAAGAGCGCCTCATCGTCATACATCAGGTAGCACGCGCCCTCCAGCGTGAGCCAGGTGCGGATCGACCCATACAACGTCCCGCACCGGAGTCCCAGCAGGTGCTCGCGCTCGTCTCCAAGCAGGTGGGAGCGTCCCATCGGGTCGAACGGCAGCATATGACCGTTGACGCGGACCTTCGCCTGATCGACGCGATCCGGCGAGAACTGCAGCTTCGGCTTGTA
>JASLMQ010000044.1 GCA_030746455.1 Candidatus Latescibacterota bacterium | reverse complement strand
GCCTTCTGCGTCCGGTCCGGCAGCACGTGGAGCAGGCTGTGGTCGTCGTCCTCACCAAAGGACGCATCGAGCGACCACACGTCCCGTGCCCTCAGCAGGGTGTCCTGCACCATCTCCACCGAGACCCCAAGCTTCTCGGCGATCACCTCCGGCTCGGGCTCCGACTCCTCGGTTTGCCGGAGCTGCCGGGACACCTTGGAGATGTTGTGGAGAAGGTCGATCCGGTTGATCGGGAGCCGCACGACGCGGGAGTCCTGAGCCAGGCTCTGATGGATCGCCTGACGGATCCACCAGACGGCATAGGAGATGAACTTGAAGCCACGGGTCCCGTCGAACCGCTCGGCAGCCGTCATCAGCCCCACGTTTCCGGCGCTGATGAGGTCCGACAGGGGGACCCCGTGGTTCTGATACTCTCGGGCAACGCTGACCACGAACCGAAGATTCGCGGAGACCAGCTTGTCCCTGGCCCTCTGGTCGCCCTTGCTGATCCGCTGGGCAAGAGAGATCTCCTCCTTTGCCGCAAGCGGCTCCGAGGAGGAAATGTCGCGAAGATACAGATCTAGAGACTCGCTATCCTGGATCGAGATTCCCGCCACCGCCACTGCCTCCTTAGGTTTGCGTACGCGCTGCAGTCTGTAAGTGCGAAGCCTTCCGAAGGGTAGACGACCTACCGTTCCCCTGCTGCAGGCCCAGGGATATGTGTTTGCACATCTCGTCGTGGGTGCGACAAGCCCGCAGACCCGACCTGAACTCGGCGTCCTGGAACAGCCCCGAGAGCACCCCCAGGCTATCGAGGTAACCTTCGTCTCTCAGGGCGGGCACCGCGAGCAGACAGACCAGATGAACCCGGCTGGCGTGCGCGTCCGAGTGGAAATCTACCCCGAGCCTCGAGAGCCCCACCGCCATTCCGAGACGCGTTGCGGTGCGGCTTCGCGCGTGCGGGAAGGCAACCCCCTCCCCAACAACTGTGCTCTCCAGCGCCTCGCGGGCCAGAACCGACTGCAGGAAGGACAGGCTATCCGTCACGCAGCCCGCCTGGTGGAGGCGATCGACCATCTCCTTGATGGCCCCCATCCGGTCCCTCGACCGAAGGTCGGGAACCATCAGCTCGAGCTCGGGAACGATCGCGATCTCGCCGCTTACCTCGGGTCCCGTCGTCGGTGTCGATTCGCCACCGAGATCTGCTTCATCCCCGGCCGACGAAGGCGCAGGTTTCGCACCCATATTCCCTGCCCTGTATGTTTGCCCCCGCGTTGGATCACCAGGTATGCGCAATTTCTGCGCTCCCTCGAACCGCCGCGACGGGGTCCAGTCCTCGCCAGGATCCCTGGGGCCGTCCCATCCCTATGCAGAACAATTGGTTAGACCTGAGCAACCATAGCTGCCACAACGCACACGGTCTACCTGTGCATTGAATTGAGCAACTTCAATGCCAAGCCCCGGGCTATTCCAACTAACCTATTGTTTTACAAAAAGTTACTCCATGTGATCAAGATCACATGGAGTAGTAGTGGCCCCCCTGCAGCGCCCAATGATGCAAAAGTTGCACCCAGATTGCGCCCTATCGGTGCAACTCTTGCAGCCGCAGGGATATCGGCCAGCCGAGACTCAGGTCAGCCCGTATCTCTTGATCTTGTACTGGAGGGCCCGCACGCTGATCCCGAGCATCGCGGCGGCCTCTTTGCGCATGGATGTGACCTCCGACAGTGTTCTCTCGATCAGTGCCCGCTCGACCTCTTCGATCGAACTCCCCAGGGGCACCAGAAAGTCCTTGGGAACCTCGCCCGACCGGCGGATGCGCGAAGGGAGGTGATCCGGCCCGACTTCCAATTCGCCACAGGTGACAACGATCCGCTCAACCACGTTCTTCAGCTCCCGGACGTTGCCGGGCCAGGGGTATTCCAGGATTAAGTCCAGCCCATCCGAGGTGAGGTGCTTGAGCGGCTTGTGGTGCAATCCGCACAGTTCCTCGAAGAAGACCTCCGTCAGCAGCGGGATATCCTCCCTCCGCTCGCTCAGGCGGGGCACGCGGATCGGTACCACGTTGATCCGGTAATAGAGGTCCTCCCGGAACCGGCCCTCTCTGACCTCGAGCTCGAGATCTCGATTCGTCGCGAAGATGATCCGCACATCGGCCTGCCTGGCCTCGTTGCTCCCCACGGGCGTATAGGCCGTTTCCTCGAGCACCCTGAGGAGATCAACCTGATTCTGGGGGGGTATCTCCCCCACCTCGTCAAGAAACAGGGTGCCGCCTTCCGCGGCCTCGAAGCGCCCGGGCTTGTCGGAATCCGCACCCGTGAAGGCCCCGCGGGTATAGCCGAAGAGCTCGCTCTCGAACAGGGTCTCCGGGATCGCGCCGCAGTTCACCGCCACGAGGGGAGCCAGGCGTCGGCTTCCGCGGTGGTGGATCGCCCTGGCAACCAGCTCTTTGCCGGTGCCCGTCTCTCCCATGACCAGAACGGGAACATCGGTTGCCGCAGCCTGGTCGATGGTGTCGCATACCCGTTGCATGGTGCTGCTGCGGTGTACGATGTCGTCGAAGCGCTCCGCTGAGCCCAGTCGAGCCTTCAGCTGCTTGTTTTCGGCCATCAGCGCCTGGTGCTCGAGCAGGTGCTGTAGGGAAAGCTGAAGACGCTTGAGATCCACCGGCTTGGTGAGGTAATCGTAGGCCCCCAGCCGCATCGCGTCGACGGCGGTTGAGACCTCGCCAAACGCCGTGATGATGATCACGCCGGTCTCGGGCCCCGTTTCACCCACGAGGCGCAGAAGCTGCATGCCGTCTCGTCCCGGCATCTTGAGATCGAGGATGGCCGCGTCGTACTCCTGCCTCTCCAGCCGTTCTGCCGCCTCGTGGCCATCATAGGCCACATCCACAACGTGCCCGGCCCTTGTCAGCGACTCCCTGAGGCCCTCGCAGATGTGGTATTCGTCATCGGCGACCAGTATGCGGGTTCCTTTGGGTTCCATCCTATTCTTTCTGCTCAGAAGCGATCGGGAGGTAGACCCTGAACGTCGTACCCGCCCCGACTTCGCTCTCGACCTCGATATGTCCCCCGTGCTGATAGATGATCTGTTGGGCTATGGACAGGCCCAGGCCCGTCCCGCCATCTTTCGTCGTGTAGTAGTACTCGAACACGCGGTCGATCTCGCTCTCCGGGATGCCGGATCCCGCATCGACCAGCACCAGGCGGATCAGCCCGGGGGCGCGATCCACAGCCGTTTGGGCACTCAGCTTGCCGCCGCCTTCCATGGATTGGAAGGCGTTGACCGTCATATTCAGGATCGCCTGCCCAAGTTGGTCTTCATCTCCGTCCACGGGCGGCAGGTCGTCCTGCAGTGCCAAATCCAGGCTAACCCCCTGCTCTCGTGCCTCTGGCGACACCAGCTCGAACACGTGGCGGACGATGTCGTTCAGAGACAACCTGTCGAGGTGGAGCCGGGGTGTTCTCGAGAAACGCAGGAAATTCCGCACGATCCGGTCCAGCCGCTTCATCTCGGTCTGGGCGACCGCTAGCCTGCGGGTAAGCCCCTCGCGCAGCTCTGAAGGGGCTTCGGAGAAGTCCTCACTAAGGAACTGAAGCTGGATATCGATGGCGCCCAGCGGGTTACGGACCTCGTGGGCGACCGAGGCAGCAAGCCGTCCCAGAGCACTCATCTTCTCGACCTGAAGGATCTCCCACTCCATA
>JASLMQ010000043.1 GCA_030746455.1 Candidatus Latescibacterota bacterium | reverse complement strand
CCAGTGTCTCTTCCGCGGGGCAGCCGTAGTAGATAATGGTACCCTTCCCCCCGCTCTGCTCGAGCACCCGCTTCGCCGCCACCGCGCCGACGGCCGGCGCCGCGCCCAGCAGGTTGTGTCCGCAGCCATGCCCCCAGTCTCCGTCTTCCGCGCCGCAGTTGGGCAGCGCGTCGTACTCCCCCAGCATCCCGATGGCTGGTTTCCCCTTGCCCCATACCGCCCGGAACGCCGTTGAGATCTTCCTGAAGGGGAACTCCACCTCGAAGCCCCGTGACGCAAGATAGTCCGCCAGGGCGTTGGCGGACTTCACCTCACGGAACGGACGCTCCGCCCAGCCGCATATGTCCACGACAAGCTTTCGAGCAATCCTGGCATCGGTGTTCACCGCCTGATCAAGCAAGGCCTTCTTCCGTTTCGCAGTCATCAGGTCTCCCCTGGCTTCGCTGTCGGGTCGGACCCCGTCCGGCCCTTTGAGACTCAATGGTTGTTCCTCACCCGGCCAGGCGCTTTACCGCGGCCGCAACCGCGTCGCCCACGGCCGAGGTCATGGCCGTTCCTCCAAGGTCGGCCGTGTGGTTCGCCGGGTCCTTGAGCGCCTCTGCAACCGCGCGGTCGATCGCCTCGGCGGCGGAGATGGCCACCGCATCGTCGTTCCGCTCCCCGAGCCAGACCAGCATCATGCTCGCCGACAGGATCTCGGCGATGGGATTGGCGATGCGCTTTCCCGCAATGTCGGGTGCCGTCCCGTGCGAGGGCTGGAAGACCCCGTGCTTCTCGCCGATATCGGCGGACGGGGCAAGACCCAGGCCGCCGATCGTTGCCGCCGCCAGATCGGAGATGATGTCGCCGAACATGTTCTCCGCGACCACCACGTCGTAGTACCCCGGTCGGATGAGCTGATGGACCGTGAACGCGTCGACGTAGGCATAGTCGCACTCCACGTCCTCGTAGTCGCCACCCACCCTGTCGAACACCCGGCGGAAGAACGCCATGCTCCTCAGCACGTTCGCTTTGTCCACACAGGTCACCCGGCGCTTCCCGTCTAGCGGCGCTCCGTTGCGTACGCGCGACAGCTCGAACGCACTGCGCACGATCCTTTGCGTACCCCGGCGCGTGATCACCATGTTGTCCACCGCCACCTCTCCCCGAACCCGTACACCGGCGTTCCGGGACGCATAGAGACCTTCGGTGTTCTCGCGGACGACAACGTAGTCGATCTCGGGATCGCCGGCAATCAGAGGCGGAACGCCGTCGTACCGCTTGATCGGCCGAATTCCCGCGTAAAGGTCCAGAATGAACCTGAGTGAAATCTGTGGTGCGATCTCGGTCCCGTCGGCGAATCGGACATCGGGAAGCCCCGTTGCGCCGAACAGGATCGCGTCCGCCTCCCGACACCCATCCAGCGTCGCATCGGGTAGATCCGCGCCCGTCTTCCGATAGCACGCGGCTCCCACGGGGTACTCTTTGAGCAAAAGCCGCAGATCCGGGAAGACCAGCTGGATCGCATCGAGGACCTTTCCCGTTTCGGCAACGACCTCGGGTCCCACGCCGTCACCCGGCAGGACCGCAATGTTGTAGGTTGCCATAGGCTGGTATCCTTTCGGGTCCAGTGGTTCCGATTCAGTTTCTCGTCAGCTATCCATTGCAGGAGGGAACGCATTCACCGTGGCGACTCGAAATACCCGGGAACAACGGGTCGGCCTCCCTCGATCATCAGACGGCCGCGGGACCAGACCCGATCGATCGCGTCAGACCGGTCCAGCAGGACCAGATCCGCATCGCCTCCCTCCACCACGCGGCCCTTGTGGCCCAGGCCGAGCAGGTTCGCCGGGCTGGAGGTCGCTAGGGGAAGCACGGCCTCCCAGGTCTGGCCCTGGACCACCAGGGTCTTGAGAGTCTCGAAGATCCCCCCGGGTCCGACCATCTGCAATCCCCCACCGGGCCTGGGGTAGGATGCGCCGCCGTCGCTGGAGATCGTGATCCGCTCGATCGGCACGCCTCCGTCGAGGCATTGTCTCACCGCCTCGACCGGGGACACGGCGTCGGGGTAGCCCTCATCGGCGCGAACCTGGGCGGTGATGTCGACGCTTCCACCGGCCTTCGCGAACTCGATCGCCTGCGCCAACAGGTTGGGCTTGCGGTTGACGTGCGTCGCAACGAACCGGTCGGTCGGCAGGCCCGTACTCTGCACCGCCTCTCGCAACAGTTCGAGGCCCTCGGGCCTGTCGCCGATGTGAACGTGAAGGACTGCCTGCTTGCCAGCCAGTCGCCCCCCCACAACAGCGGCGTGCGCGAGATGGGCGAGGTCGGCGGCCGAGAAGGGAGGCGCAGACGGCTCGGCGATCGCAACCTTGATCCCCAGCACCCGATCGATGTAGGCCACATCGGCCTGCGGATCGCCGGTCAGAGTAGGAACGGGATTCCGCCAGCCGCCGGTGTAGACGTATGCGCTGATCCCCTCCTCTGACGCCGCGGCAGCGCGCATCAGCAAGCCAGGTATGCTGCGGCTCAGGCTGTCCGTCCCCAGCGGCGATACCACGGTCGTCACGCCCGCCTGCAGGATCCGCGAGGTTGGCAGATCGGGCGTTCGCTGAACCGGGCCGCCGGAACCGCTGGCACCCCCGATGTGGATGTGGGGGTCCACCAACCCCGGCATCAGCACGCGGCCGTCAGCGTCGACCGCATCGATCTCTGCCCCTGCTGGTGCCGTGAGGCTCTGCCCCACGTCCACGATCCGGTCCTTCCACGCGAGCACGTCGCAGGTGCCGCGGTCGTCCGGCGCCATGACCCTTGCATCCCGGATGTGCAGCCAGCTCACGACAGGTCCTTTCGAAGACGCGTGGGCGGAACCGCACCGGCACGCAGGAATCCACCCTCCACGTAAAGAGACTGACCGGTCACGTAGCCCATGTCCGGCGACACCAGGTGGCAGACGGCTGCTGCGCAATCCTCCGGTGACGCCATCCGTCCCATGGGGATCCGATCGATTCGGGACTGGATGGCATCCGGAGGGAGGTTCTCACGAACGTAGGCCGTCTCCACCGGGCCCGGGGCGACCTCGTTCACCGTGATGCCATGGGGAGCCAGCTCGCCGGAGAGCGCCGCCACCATGGCGTGGACCGTACCCTTGGCCGCGGTATAGGCGGAAAACGGCGCCATATATACGACACCCGAAACCGATCCGAAGAGGATGATGCGCCCCCACTTCTTCTCGATCATCTGCGCGGCCGCCGCCTGGCTGCACAGGAAATAGCTGTCCACACAGACCTCGAAGGTCCGTCTCCAGTCCGCGTAGTCCGTCTCCATGAACGGCGCGGCACGCCGCCACGCCGCCACGTTGACCAGGATGTCCACCGGACCCAACTCCTCGGCGGTCCGGCTGAACAGGCCCTCGACCGCCTGGGGCTGCGACAAGTCAAGGGCCTCGGTCCGGTAGGTGGCGTTCGACTTCTCGAGCTCGGAGGCCACGGCCTGTACCTTTGCCGGCGTCTGGCCAGTGATGGCCACGGCGGCGCCCTGATCGACCAGCTGAAGCGCAATCGCTCGACCGATCTCGCACGTTGCGCCGGTCACCACGGCAACTTTCCCGGATAGCATGGTCTGGTCGCTCATCTGTGCTTATCGATTGTCTCGATCATCGCCATCATGTTCTCGGCGGGCGAGGCGGCACGCGGGACCAAGGCAGACATCGACACGGCGGTGCAAGTCGCCCGTGACACCTTTCGGCATATGACGTGGGCCG
>JASLMQ010000042.1 GCA_030746455.1 Candidatus Latescibacterota bacterium | reverse complement strand
GTCCAGCTGCCAGAGGAATCCCCTACCCTTCAGGGCAGCGCGTTCGATCTGCAGCACATTGTGTTTCGTTGTATCGACATCGTAATGGATGCATCTGCCGAGGGAGATGTGATCGGCATCGGCGTCGAGCCGAATGGCGATGGCGTGCGTCTGGTGTTCGCCGGAAGGTCCGAGCTGGAAACCGAAGCGGCCCTGGAATCCAAGAAGGACTTCCTCACCGTTCTGGTGTCGGAGGTGGGTGGAGGTGTCGAGCCCCAGATCGAGGTGGGCAGGCCGGTTCGGCTTGAGGTCTCTCTGCCCCATAGGTTGAGTTCACCTCCCGCAGTGTCTCCACAGTCGTGAGGATCTGGGAGACCCACGGGAATCGGAGGAGAAGGCCATGGGTAGCGGCAAGGTCCTGTTGGTGGACGACGAGGAGGAGTTCGTCGAGGCCCTAGGAATGCGGCTCGAGGCCAGGGGATTCAGCGTCGATGTGGCCCATACGGGCGACGCGGCCCTGGAGAAGGCCCATGAGAAGGCCTTCGATGCCATCGTGCTCGACCTGGCCATGCCGGGCATGGATGGCATCGAGACGCTCAAACGCCTCCGAGAGCTCAATCCCGACTCTCAGGTGATCCTTCTGACAGGATGGGCGACGGTTCAGAAGGCTACCGAGGCCATGCGGCACGGGGCCCTGGATTTGCTGGAGAAACCGGTGGAAATCGAGGTGCTGGTGGAGCGCATCAACGAGGCCACGACGAACAAGATCCGGCTCGACGAAAAGCGAATCGGAGATGAAGTGAGCGACATCCTGCGCAAGAAGGGCTGGTGAGCGCCATGGCGGCCGGAAACAGTGAAGAGAAGAGGGAGATGCGGCAGGTCGGGGACATCATGATCCCGCTGAAGGACTACCCGCATCTGCCCGTTTGGTCGACGATGCTGGAGGCCATCGAGATGATGGACCGGGCTGAGCTCGACGTGGGGGGGCGTAAATCGCTGCCGAGGATTCTGCTGCTCTTCGACCTGGATGGCTCTATCGCCGGAACGGTGCGTCGTCGCGACCTCATGCGGGGAATGGAGCCCCAATTCCTGGTCGGTCAGTCGATTCAACAACGCATCAAGCTGTTCGACATGCATGTGGACCATCGGTTGTCCGAGCTGTGGCCGGACAACTGGCTGCAGGGCATTCGCGAGCAGGTCGACCGGCCTGTCACGGATGTGATGCGACCCATAGAGAGAACGATCGACTCCGACGAGCTGGTGATGACCGCGGTCTATGAAATGGTCAACCACGACCTGATCATCCTTCCGGTCATCGAGGATCGCAAGGTTGTCGGAGTCATCCGAACCGTCGACGTGTTCCACGAGCTCGCAGAACTGGTCCTCTGATCGGAACGGATCCGACGCAAGACCACGAGGCAGTTCCATATGCCCAACGAATCGCTCCCGGCCAGGACCCCCTCGTCGGACCTGACGGGAGCTCTGAGCAGGGATAGCGGCCGCCTGGCACAGAGGGGGGTCGACCGGAGAAGGCTGTTCTACATTCTCCTCGGGATCGGGCTCTTTCTTCTTGCCTATCTGTCTCCCGGCTGGTTTCCCGCTGTGGATCCCGATGGCAGGGTTTTCACGCTCAGCACAGAGGCCAAGGCGGGTCTTGCACTGTTTCTCCTCGCTGCGACGTGGTGGGTGACGGAGGTGGTCCCCATCGGGATCACGGCCATCACCATCGGTGCGATCCAGGCCCTGTTGCTGATCCGTCCGGCTCGCCAGGCCTTTACCGATTTCATGGACCCGTCCGTCTGGTTCATCTTCGGGTCGTTGACGATCGGGATGGTATTCACGAAGACCGGCCTGACCCGGCGGCTGGCGTACCGGATGCTGGCCGTGGTGGGCGAGCGGACCAGTATGATCTATCTCGGTTGTTTCACGATGACCTCGGCGCTCACGCTGGTGATGGCGCATACCGCTGTCGCCGCGACGGTCTATCCGCTGTTCCTCGCGATCTATGCCCTCTACAGGGAGGATGGGCAGCCCACCCGATTCGGCAAGGGACTGTTCATGGGGATGGCGTTTGTTGCCGGAGCCGGGAGCATCATCACGCTGCTGGGTGCCGCGCGCGGCGCAGTGGCCATTGGTTTCTTCCGGGAGATCACCGGACGGGCAGTGAGCTTTTTCGAGCTCACATACTACATGCTCCCGGTGGGGGTCGTGATGACGTTTCTCCTCTGGGGCTATGTTATGCTCTGGTACCCGCCCGAGCAGGAGACAATTCCCGGCCTTCGTGACCGTGCAAGGCGGCTGTACGCCAGCCTGGTGCCGATCTCGCGCGAGGAGGTCCTCGCGCTGGC
>JASLMQ010000041.1 GCA_030746455.1 Candidatus Latescibacterota bacterium | reverse complement strand
TTCTTCGCGAGTATGGGAACTGACTTCCAGCGGCTTGAGCGGACGTCCGCGGCGCATAGTTCTCTCCTTTCCAAAGGGTCCAGAGAGAATATACGACAGGGCCATGGATTAGTAAAGACATTTAAGGGACATAACACTAGCGTATATCCAGCTAACGGCGTATGAGTGGGCACCTATCATCCTGTCGTTGGGCGTTTTGAGGAAATCGGTATACCATGTCGGCGAAAAGTTGACACTCGAATGCTCAGAGAAATAGAGGGCCTTGCCAGGGGCCCAGCAGTTGGCCATCCACGTGCCGCCGAGGGAGGCCTGGCGTTCTTCGAGCACATCCTGGATTCTCCGGTTAAGCTCGATTGCCCAGTCGGCACACTTCATGGTCATCCGCTTCGCCAGGTCCGGTTGGTCCTGGAAGATGAGGAACAGGTTGGTGTAGCCCAGGAGCCCTCCGATCAGATCAGCGGCGGCCGGAATCTCGTATGATCCGACAGGGAGCAGGCCGTGCGCCAGATCGAGAAGTCTGGAATAGAATCCCTCGACCTTCCGCCACCACTTGGTCTCTGGAGAGAAGGAGGTCTCGACAAGCTCCTCCATAGTCCTGATGCCCGGCTTAGCAAAGAAACGGCGTCCCTCGAGCATGACTTCCGCCCCAAAGGCGGCGGGAACCATGGCGTGACTGAAGGGAGGAACAAACATGGGAATCGCGTCATCGTGGAGGCACTGCCTGGCTTTGACCGCGCCGAGCATCTCCTGGAAGAATGCGTCTGGCGCCTCGTACATATCGCAGTGTCCATGCCCCCCCATCGACAGGCCGGTCCCCGGGGCATGAAGGCGTAGGATTGGGGGGGAAAGGTCCTCGCCAGCCCAGAATCTGCTCCACCTCTCCACGACTCTCTCTGCGTTGGGTCTGTACCTGAAGTTACTCATATCCATGGCACCGTTTGGCACTGGCCTTTGCTGAGCGAGCGATGCAGATCAGGCGCGCTTCGAGGCCTCGTCTGCACGTGCCGGCTCGTTCCATCACTCGATGGCCGCTGCAGCCATCGCTTCCAGGTTCTGTGGCGGAACATTCGGCAGTAGTGCTTCGTGGCTGGGGCTTACTATCAGGCTGGGTCCGAGCAGGTTCTTGACTCGCCGAACATCGTCTGCCACTTCGCCGGGGGTCGCATGGACCAGCAACTGCTGGGTATCGACTCCCCCCATGAAGGCGACGCGGCCCTTGAAGTCCCGAGCGAGGGTATCAGCGTCCATATTGGCAGCCAAGGCTTGGAGCGGATGGAGGCAGTCCACTCCGGCGTCGATGAGACGGTCGATCACCTTGTGGATGGCGCCGCATGAGTGAAGGATGGCCTGGTAGCCGTGGGCGTGTGCCTGCTCCGTGAAGCGGACAAACCAGGGCATGATGAACCGATCGAATTGCGCGGGTCCGCAGATCAGATCGAGCTGTGTCCCAAAGTCGTTCCCGAAGAAGTAGCCATCTACTTCCGACCCCGCCTCCGCGAAGAAGCGCTCATTGGCCTCGTAGTAGAACCCGCAGACCCTATCGGTCACTGCCTGCACCACCTCGGGATGGGTGTACATCTTGACCATGTAATCCTCCATCCCGAACAGGTCCATGACGTTGTGGTAGAAGCATGTCCAGAAGCCGCTGGCCCGGTAGAGGTCTCCGGCCGTGCGCAGTGCATTCAGGCATCGGTCGAAGGATAGATAGTCGGGATTCGGCCAGGGGAAGGACTCCAGCTCCTGCACGTCCTCGCAATCGGCCAGAGGGCCCGGCTGCCCATGCCGCTTCTTGCTCAAACCCGCATCAAACATGCCGTGCCCGTCTGGATCTCGGTAAGCGTCTGGGAAGAACTGGGGACAGATCCAGCGGAAATCATCGCCAAGCTTCCGCCTCATTTCCTCATCGGTCTTTGTTCCGAAATGCGCATGCAAGCCCGGCCAACTGTCGCTGTGCGGATTGCCAAGCCACAAACCGCACCGGTCTGCGGGCTCGCCTGAGATGATCGTGCGAAGTCGATCTCTGCTGTTCATATCATTCCCCGGAGAACCACCCGGTGAGGAACTCCTCGAGGCACCCATCGAACGTGGCCTCGGCAAGGTGCTCAATTCCGTGCTGGTTCCCCCACGAGTAGTTGATGATCAGCTTCCCTTCGTGCTCGCAGAAATCGATATCCGAGTTGTTGACATTTACCGCCGTGCAGATCCGCTCCTGCTGGTCCGAGGTGAGGTGTGGATTGGCGATCTGTCTGTCCTCATCCGTGGCCCGAAGAACCGGATTGAAGGGGCTCGACTCCCAATCTACGAGATTCCTGGACCGAACCACATATTGTTCGTAGCCCTCGTCCACCACCTCCAGGTAGAAGTTGTAGTAGAAGTCATCGAGGAACCGGAGACAGTGGGGGGCCGTGTACCGGTCCTTCGCATACGTGCACTCGGGAGGCGTAAGCTCCCAGTGTCGTAGATCGACCGACCTGGCGAACCGGGCGGTGAATCGCACGCCGGCGATCTCGGGCGGCTTCCCGACCTCGAACATGAGCACGTAGCCGTCGTCGGTACGGCAGAGGGAGGTATTGAAGATGCCGTAGCTCGGGAGATCGAGGGCATTCCATGTCTCCCAGTTCTCCATATCGTCTGAGGCGAAGATGTCCACCAGCTCACCATCCCAGATATTCGTGCCGGTGACGATCAGCCTATCGCTGTCGGCCAGGACGTTGCCGAGGTGATACCCCTCGGCGAACGGATTGCCCGCCTCGCCTGACTCGTGGTCTACGAAGCGGAAGTAAGAGTCTCCCGTCTGATTGCCGCTATACCTTTCACATACGTACTCGAACCGGTACAGACGACCTCTGAAGACGACGGGC
>JASLMQ010000040.1 GCA_030746455.1 Candidatus Latescibacterota bacterium | reverse complement strand
CACGAAAAGATGCTTGCCCTTCCACGCGGTTACCGTGTACCTTGCCATCACGAGCCTCCTTGTGAGAGTATTTGCTGCGGACAATGGCAAGGTATTCTCTCGCAAGCTGAGGCTCAACCTATTTCAACATAGTGACTTTTGGCGCGTCTCAAAAGAAACCGGGCCCCGCTGGAGGCGGATAGGGAGAAGCATTGGACTAGCGATGGCACCCCTTATAGGGACAGGAGATCTATGCCTCGTCCTCACCGCAGCACCCCCTGGCATCGAAGCATCCTGCTCGACGCTCGATCCCCCCGGTCGCAGTTCCGAACCGACCCCGCGGGGAACTGCGACCACCCCCCGTTACGAACGGGGGGGAGGTAGCCCACGCATCCGGTGGTGGTTCCTTCGCGGGAGTGCTCACCACTCGTTGCGGCCGCCAGGCCGCGCTGTGTCCTCTGCGCCCTCTGCCTGCCCGCCGTCCTGCCTGGCCTCCATAGCACCGCGAGGTGCGGAGGAGGGTCCACCGTAGCTTCAGCGAAGGTGGAAGCTCCGTAAGGAGCGAAGGTGGGTGGTGATAGCCTTTCGGGATCTGCCCGGATCATCCCACGCACTGCCTGAACGCCTGCTTCGCCTTCTCTACCGTGTCAGCAGGTAGCATTTCTCCATCCGATATCCTGACATTGCCCGCGATGTGATCCGGGTTCGTCGTGCCAACGATGGCCGTGCACACGTCCGGATGCGACAGGGTGAACCGGAGTGCGAACTCGATCAACGGCATGTCACCGGCCAGCTCTTCCAGCGGGAATCCCTGTGCCCGCTCCCACGGGCCGCCCATGAAGCTCCCCTCCGGCCGATCCACCAGTTGCCACACGGCATTGGAGATGGGCCGCTTGATGATCGTCCCCATGTTCTCCTTCTTCAGCGTGGGCATCAGGACCGTGTCGGCCTCCTGGTAGAGGACGTTGTAGGTGAACTCCTGCGTGTCCAGCGGCCACCTCTCGGCTGCGCTTGCCGCGGGTTCCCCGTCCTGCGAGACCCCTACGAACCGCGTCCAGCCCTTCGATTTCGCCTCCAGCAGGGCCTCGAAAGCCACCTCCGGATCGTCTCCTTCCCTTGGCAATCCGTGGAACTGCACGATGTCGATCACGTCCAGGTTCAGCTTCCTCCGGCTCTCGTCGATCACGCGCAGGATGCCGTCGCGCGAGTAATCGTAGCAGATCTGGCGCTTCCCGTCCACCTCGCCCACGAAGTCGCCACATTTCGTGGCCACGATGAACTCGTCCTTCTTGTGGGAGATGTGCTTCCCGATCCGGGCCTCGCTGTCTCCGTACATCGCGGCGGTGTCGATGAAGCTGATCCCCAGATCCAAGGCAGCATTGAGGACCGCCCCGGCCTGGTCCTCCGGGATCTTGTCGCTGCCGATCTCCGCCGCACCCAGCCCGATCTCCGAAACCCTCAGTCCCGTCTTTCCAAGTGTACGGTATTCCACGTATGCGCTCCTCGATCGTGAGTAATGTCCGACCCGCTCACCGGCCCCCCTCAGGTTCCTGGATGGAGGCAGCGTCCACAGGTGATGTAAAGATAGGCGTCTTCGCCGCCACACGCTACTCGGTTCTTGCGGTCAAATCCGAATCAGGTCCGAATTGCCCCGTCCTGCGGAATCTTGCCCCCTACTACCCAACAGAACCGGGGCATGCCTCGTGCTTCCGAGTCATGCCCCGTAGGTCCTGATCCACCGAGAAGGTTCCGACCCCGGCTCGGGCCCAGCTGTGTCATCGTGCAGCAGCCGAAGATGGTGCCTGCAGACCGGCCAGAGCTAGACCTCGCCTGCGTAGGGTATCAGCCTTCGTGATCGCTTGGGGCTGCGTAACTTCCGAAGTGCCTTCTCTTTGATCTGGCGTATGCGCTCACGTGTCAGCCCGAACTTGACGCCAATCTCCGCCAGGTTCAGGGGTTGTATCCCACCCAAACCGTAATACAGTCTAATGATCTGGCTTTCACGCCCATCGAGGCTCTCCAGCGCAATCCCAATCTCGTCCCGAAGGGAGTCGCGCATCAGCGCTACGTCCGGAGGTTCTTCACTCTCGTCAGCCACCGTTGCCATCAAACTGGCAGTGTCGTCCTCCCCGAAAGTGGCGTCCAGGGACACGGTGTGCCGGCCCCTGGCGAGGGTGTCCTTCACCATATCCAGAGAGACGTCGAGCGCCTCAGCTATCTCTTCGGGATCCGGCCAACAAGAGGTCTCCTGGTGTTGGTCATTCGCATAGCGGTAGATGCGCCGCAGTAGCTCTACCCGATTGGAGGGCAGGCGCACCACCCGAGAACCCTCTTTCAAGGCTTGCAGGATGGACTGCCTGACCCACCATACGGCGTAGGAGATGAATTTAAACCCCCTGGTGCCATCGAACCGTTCTGCTGCGGTAATCAACCCGATGTTCCCGACGTTGACCAGGTCCTCCAGAGGTACACCCCGGCCCTGGTACTTGAGCGCCATGGTGATCACGAACCTGAGATTCGCCTCCACCAACTCGTTGCGCGCGTTCCCATCGCCCTGCCTGATCCGTGAGGCCAGGGTCCTCTCCCGTTCAGCAGAGAGGGGCTGAGACTGAGCCACATCTGACAGATACCGCTGAAGAGCATCCTTTCCTGAATCCCCGGCCCTCATCATTGATGGTCACTCCTTCCTGCCAAACAGGAAAGCCACACCTCCTAGAGCCGCTTCTCAGGCAAGTGTGACTTGTTCCGACGGGTGCTACCAAGGCGATGGGCCTTCTCGATCCATGGCCTGTGTCATCTCTCAGGTCCTAGGAAAGCTACCCCTTTGTGCGTCCCGTGTCAATGCACGGACGAAAGTGAGGCCAAAACCACAGAATCAGGAGCGAAGCGCCGATACATAAGAATGTGTTGCATTACCGCGGAGGAGTGGTTATTCTTATAGTGTCTGACAGATGTCACAGGGCGTATGCCAGCAGACGGTACTGAGGGCCCAAGGAGGATGAGTCGTGCCTGAGGAAGAAAAAGACGAGGAAGTACTGGCGGCAAAGGAGAAGGTGGCCATCCTCATGATCGCGCTCGGGCAGGAGGCCACTGCTGAAGTGATGAAGTACTTGAACGATATGGAGGTCGAGCAGATCGCGGAGGCGATCGCCGGGCTCGATGTCGTGACCACCGAGCAAGAAGACGAGATCCTCGAGGAATTCGAGCAGCTCCTCATCGCTGGGAAGTACGTTTCGCAGGGTGGGCTGGATTTCGCAAGAGGTGCGCTGGAGAAGGCGCTGGGGCCCCGGAAGGCGCAGGGCCTCCTCGACAGGGTCACCAGCACGACAACCAGCGGCTTCTACATGCTCCGCAACATCGACCCCAACCAGATCATCCCCTTCCTCGCCAAAGAGCATCCCCAGACCATCGCCATCATCCTCTCGCAGCTGGAATCGAACCAGGCTGCCGGGGTGCTCAACGGCCTGTCCGAAGAGATGCAGGCCGACGTATCCTTCCGTATTGCCACGATGGACAACATCTCTCCCCAGGTGCTGCGCGAGCTGGAGGAGAGCCTGGCGAACGACCTGCAGGCGATCCTGCAGGGGCAGATCACCGAGATCGGTGGTCCGGGCGCGGTTGCGGAGATCCTCAACCGTACCGGTCGATCCACGGAGAAGGCGGTGCTCGAGCGGCTCGACGCGCAGGACCCCGAGCTGGCTGAGGAGGTGCGCAACCAGATGTTCGTCTTCGACGACATCGCCAAGCTGACCGACCGAGAGATCCAGATGATCCTCCGCGAGGTCGACTCCAAAGATCTCGCGGTGGCGCTCAAGGGCGGCAGCGACGAGATGAAGGAACGCATCTTCGGGAATATGTCGGAGCGCGTGGGGACGATGATCCAGGAGGAGATGGAATTCTCCGGTCCCGTTCGGATGAGCGATGTGGAGGAGGTGCAGCTGCGGGTTGTCCAGGTGGTGCGTCAGCTCGAGGAGGCAGGCCAGGTCACCATCGTGAGGGGAGATACGAGCGACAGCTTTGTCTAGGCGCCCTGGGAGGTGCACCTAGGCAGAGCGCGATACGGGTGACTGCGCCACAGAGACCGGAAGTCACTTCCCACGTCTACGGCGTTGGCCTTCATACGGGGCCAACGCCGTCTTCGTTCCTGACATCTGTGTTGGACTTCGCTGTGAATCCGGCTACGGTTGTCCGCTCACGGGTTTCGGGATGAGCGTTGCCCGCACCCGTGTCACGAACGACGCCTCTCCCCGAGTTGAAAACGCAAGGCGCCTCAGAACCCCCTTCTTCCGGTTCGCCTCCGACTCCTCCTCGAACGCCTCCACCCTCCAGGCCGCCCCATCCGGCTCTTCGATGTTCAGCTCCAGGTCGTGCCTCTCATCTGGGATTCTGGCACTGGATCCGTCGACAGCCGGTTCCAGCCACGTCACAAACGCCTCCTCGATGTCTTGACCGTTTCCGTCGAACGTAAACCGATCCTCGATCACCAGCTCTCCCTCGCTCAGCGTCAGGACCCGATCCACGCCCTCCAGCCCCGGGACTTCATATGCCCCCGCAATCTCCATCACCACGCGCTTTCCGTCTCCGATCGTCTCGCACGACGTGACCTTGCCGGCGAAGGCGGTTCCCTTCGACTGAGGTGTATCCCCGATCTTCGGGACGCTGTGTCCGATCGAGTTGGCGAACAGGTTCCGATCGTGCCCGTAACGTCGGTACAGATCGTAATTGCCGCCCTCCGGATCGCAGAGGAGGGTCTCCCCGTCAGCGTGAAGGACGAAACCACCGATGTCATTGTGGTTGTGGCTGACGCCGTTGTGCCCGGCCTTCGCCGCAAGGGCAACAGGCGAGCCATCCCGCGTCCGACCGACCAGACGGACGACATCGCTATCCCTCAGCCAGCAATCCTCGAGCTGGACCGGATCGGGCCGCACGCCGTCCCACCAGAGCGTGTTGCGCCAGGCGGTGTGGAACCGGCCCAGACCCATCGAGATGCCTGCGGGATCCGCCAGGGCCCCACGAAGGTCTTCCAAACCGGTCCGCTCGACCAGGCGCGTCACCAGGCCGACCTCCAGGCTGACGCCTTCCCGGCAGTCGGAGTAGGCGAAGTAGCGCCCGGAAGAGAGCATCACGTCGGTCGGGTAGCGGGCGATCTGTCTCACACGGTCGGTGGCCAGCAGGTCGATGGCCCCGCCGGTGCGATTGCGCAGCATCTCTGAGAAGCAGATGAAGTTGCTCAGGCCATACATCCAGTAGCCCGTGCCTTCACCCGATGCGCCGTCCGATTCGAAGGCCGTCTCCAGGAAGGCATCGAGGCCGGTGAGAACGACCTCGAGCGCCCGCGCGAGGCGCTCGGCCTCCTTCTCGAGAAGGAGGAAGCAACATCCGATCGCCCCGTTGATGACACCATTCCAGTTGTTGGTCCCCCTGTACCAGTGGTACCCGTCCGGATGGCGAAGATAGGGAACGAGAAGCCGCTCCTCGATCTCCTGACGAACGCGGTCACGAGCCTTGTCCTCGATCTTCTCGCCAAGCGCCACGATGATTTCGGCGAGATCCATCGCCGTCGCCGGCACACGGAGCTCGATGCCCATGTGGTCGACCTGCGGGAGCATCCAGTTGGTCTCCTCGCACGTCGCCCACACGTAGTCGTGAAGCAGGTCGAGATAGGTGTCGTCACTCAGGACCACCTTCATCGCGGCCAGCGCCATCTTGGTACGGCGTCCGTTCCGAGCATCCTGGTACGGGAAGCGTTCGGTATATCGCTGGACGTTTCGGTAGAGCGTATAGCTAAGCTGGGGAATAGTCTCGATGTCGGCCAGCGGTCCGGCGCCCGTTTCGAACAGGAGCCGGGCTGGCTCGCCGCCGGCATACCGGTCGGGGTGCGCGACGGCGTCGTCCAATTCGGGGATCAGGGGATCGCCGGGACTCGCCAGGAGATCCATCAGCTTCTCGCGAGGATAGAGAATCGTTGCCACCTATGTCGGCTCCTTTCCCAGCACCACCAGACGTTCGGCCCGGAACCTACACGCCATCCCCTGTGAGCCGGTGTCCGGACCTATCCGCATCGTGCTTGTCGCAGTGTTCGCGAGTTTCGCGTCTTTCGTAGTTCCCCGGTGTTGAGGGTTTGGGTTACACCCCCGGCAGCGGGGCCGTGTCCCCCACCTCGGCCTGCCACAGCCGGAGCCGCGCCGCCATCCAGCGCACACGGTCGCGGTGCTCGGGGCGATCGAAGAGGTTTGTCGTCTCCCCCGGGTCGGCATTCAGATCGAACAGCTCGCCCTGATCGACCGCGCACAGGGTCAGCTTCCATCGGTCCGAGGTGACCACACTTCGCCAGGGGGCCGTCTTGAGCCAGTTCAGCTGACGGACGCGCTCCGACGGCATCGTGTGGGAGCTTGCGGCCGACGTCAGGTCGCGGTCCCCAACCCCGTTGTGCTGGATGAAGACGTCGTTGTCGCTCAGGTCGGCCTCCCCCCGCAACACATCCGCGCGGCTCTCCCCCTGCAGATGGCTGGGCACGGGTTGGCCCAGCAGGTCGAGCAGGGAGGGCACGAAGTCGATCTGGCTGAAGTTGCCGCCCACGCGTCGCTGGCCTTGGGCCAGCCACGGCACGCGCATCAGCAGCGGCACTCGCGAAGATTCCTCGTAGGGCGTGCGCATCTCCACCTGGCCGTGGGTTCCCACCATCTCACCGTGGTCGCTGGTGAACACGACCATCGTGTTGTCGCTCAGTCCCGCATCGTCGATGGCGGCCAGGATGCGCCCCACCATGCCATCCACGAGCGACACACAGCCATAGTAGTTCGACCGCATCTCCCGGCATCCGCTCTCGGTGGTCAGGTCGAAGCCGCCTTCGT
>JASLMQ010000039.1 GCA_030746455.1 Candidatus Latescibacterota bacterium | reverse complement strand
AGCAGGGCTGGGGGTGGAGGTGGACGAGGAAGCCCTTGGGGAGTATATCGTGGCTGGGTAGGGTACGCCGAGGCTGTGGAGAACACACAAGCAGTGAGACGTGAGAAGTGAGAAGTCAGGCGGGAAGGCGTCTCTGTCTCGCCCGGAGGGGGTCTGTAGCGCAACTGGTAAATGGGAAGCCAGAAGCGGCGGCGAGGTTACCGGTTGGTCGTCTGACGTCTCACTTCTGACGTTTGACCCCCAAATATACGCCGGACTCGTCGGGGATGGCGCGGTTTGGCAATAGAGCAACCTGATGGGTGACGCAATGGTCAAAGACATAGGCATAGGTGTCGTGGGCCTGGGCATGGGACGCAACGTCCTGCACGTGAACGCCCTGGCTGACAGCCGCCTGACCGTTCGGGGGATCTGCGATACGGATGTGGATCGGCTGACGCAGGTGGCCGGGGAGCACGACATCGATTTCGCCACGGCAGATTACGATGCGCTGCTGGGCCGCGACGGCATCGACATCATCGGTGTGTACACGCCGGACGCGCTGCACTGCGAGCAGATCCTCGCGGCCCTGGACGCGGGCAAACACGTGGTGGCGACCAAGCCGATGGTCAACACGGTCGAGGAGGCCGAGGCGGTCGTTGCCGCAGTCAGGCGGACGGGCCTGAAACTCCTGGTGGGCGAGACGGTCCGGTTCAACGTGCGGAACATGGCGGCCAAGGCGCTGGTGGACAGCGGCCGGATCGGGGACCCGCTCTTCGTCGAGGCGCACTATGTCCACGACATGCGGCCCGTGATCGCGAAGACGCCGTGGCGGGACGATCCCCTGAACAAGCGCTTCCTGGTGGGCAGCGCCTGCCACCCGATCGACCACGTGATGTGGTTCGGCGGAGAGGTCGCCGAGGTCTCGGCCTTCGGTCAGGACAGCGGGCTGCTGGAGGGCCGCGTGGCGCTCAACAACTTCGTGTTGAACCTGACCTTCACGAGTGGCGCCATCGGTCGGGTGCTGGGCCTCTACGGGGTGGTCCATCCCCCGCTGCCGATGGAGGGCTTCGGCATCTGTTGCACCAGGGGATCGATTGCGGGGCCGAGATACACAGTGGACTCGCCCGAGGGCGTGACGGAGCACGAGCTCGAGGTGGCGCCCGATCCCTACGCCGGGCACGGCGGGCAGACGGTGCGGTACATGAAGCACCTGGAGGACTGCATCGTGCACGACAAGGAGCCCATGGTGGATGCGGTGCAGGGGGCTCGAACCACGGCCGTGAGCTATGCCGCGCTGGAGTCGATCGAGACGGGTCGGTCGGTGGTGGCGCGGATGGTGTTCTGAAAGGCAAGGGCAACCACGGATTGGCACAGCGCTGCCTGGGGGCAGCAACCAATGGTGATCACATCCGCGGAGGAACCATCAGCGAATGCGCGGGCAAGCCTCCCCCCGTTCGTAACGGGGGGTGGTCGCAGTTCACGGGGGTGTCGGTTCGGAACTGCGACCGGGGGGATCGAGCGCCGAGTGGGATGCCTCGATGCAATAGACCACTGCGGTGGCGACGAGGCATTGATCCCCTGTCCCTATGAGGGGTGCCACCGATAGTCCAATGCTTCTCCCTATCCGCCTCCGGCGCGGCCCCCTTTTCTTGACCGCCAAGAAAAGGGAGGAAAAGAAGGCGGCTCCTCAGACGCCGGAGGGGCTTGTCCTCCCGCGAAGACCGTGAGGAGGACGCACAAGGGTTTGGTTCGTCTACCGGTTGGGGTGCCTGTTCGGGGCTGCGCTGCTTGCGCCGGACGCGGGAGGGTGTTCGGTCTCGCATCAAGTCGTGCGGTGGACAGAAGCACCGTGGGCTGATGCGATGGC
The DNA here is from genome assembly GCA_030746455.1 of Candidatus Latescibacterota bacterium. The sequence continues at coordinate 1,950 of JASLMQ010000039.1, read as the reverse complement.
GCTCCCGCGAAAGACCTTGTGGCGGCCTCACTGAGGTATGCGGCGTGCCGATGCCGGAGGTTGGACGAAACCGGGTTGCTTGTGCCAGACGCGTGAGCTCCCCATCCCCCGGCTCCACCGGTTCCCCGTTTCGCTGTTTCTTCGGCTCTCCGCCTCTGTCTCAGCAGGCCGGTTTGTTGACAGGTTCCGGGGAATTGTGTAAGTTGAGACGCTTTGCGCCAGTGTCATCGCGCGAGAGGAGGACCGGAGGGCTAGATGCCTGAGTTCACGGGACTTGGGAAGATCCTGATCCTCGCCAGCGAACTGCAGCTTTCAGCCCCCAGCCTTCAGCTATCAGCACAGCATCGCCATCGTGCTGCCAACGTGCAGATCGCGTTCCGGCACGACCATTGATCTGGTTCAGCTGACAGCTGCAAGCTGAGAGCTGATCGCTGAATTGCTCATCGCAGTGCTTCGGCTTTGCGCCCGCTCTCGGGTTCTTGCCCTTGGATACTGGACGGCTTTCTGACTACGACTATCAGCTTCCCGAAGAGTTGATCGCTCAGCATCCGGTGGCGGAGCGGGACACGTCCCGGCTGATGGTGTTGCGGCGAGCCGAAGGGCGCATCGAGCACGCACTGTTCCGAGATCTGCCCGAGTTCCTCAGGCCAAACGACTGCGTTGTGATCAACGAGACGCGCGTGATTCCCGCGCGCCTGAACGGCGTTCGCCCGGGCACGGGAGGCAAGGTCGAGCTGCTCCTGGTTCGGCAGGACGGCGATCGCTGGGAGACGCTGGCGCGTCCTGGCCGACGGCTTCGTCCCGGGGCGACCGTGGCCATCGAGGGCGAGGATCTCACGGCTACCGTGGAGGAGGTCCTTCCAGACGGTCGACGGGTCGTACGGTTCGATGGCACCGCGGACCTGGACGAGGTCCTGCAGCGCAGGGGGCACGTCCCGCTGCCGCCCTACATCCGCAGGGAGGACGTGCCTGAGGATCGCGAGCAGTACCAGACAGTATACGCCAGGATCCCCGGGGCGGTGGCGGCGCCCACCGCGGGTCTGCACTTCACGCCCGGCCTCCTGAGCCGCCTGAGCGAATCCGGAGTGGCGGTGGCTCCGCTTCTGCTTCACGTAGGGCCCGGCACCTTCAAGCCGGTGGTGGAGGACGACCCGACCCGGCACGAGATGGACGCCGAGTTCTACGAGGTCGGGCAGAAGACCGCCGATCGCGTCAACCGGTGTCGCGCGGAGAGCGGGCGAGTCGTGGCCGTGGGCACCACGTCGGTTCGAACGCTCGAGTCCGCGGCGGCCTGTGAGGATGAGCGCTGGGAGCTAGGCGCGGGATCGGGATGGACCCGCCTCTTCATCCATCCGCCCTACACATTCCGGCTCACCGATGTCCTGATCACCAACTTCCACCTGCCCAGATCGACGCTGCTGATGCTGGTGTCGGCCTTTGCCGGACGGGAGTTCGTTCTGGATGCCTATGCAGAAGCCGTTCGCGAGCGATATAGATTCTATAGTTATGGCGATGCGATGGTGATACTATAGAAGACGTGGATCGTGGTTCGTGGGTCGGGGAACCTCGTGGTTCGTGGGTCGTGGTTCGGGAAGTCTCGTGGTTCGCAACACCATAGGGGTCGGGCCGATCTGAGCTTCCATGGGAGTCTATCGTCTGGGTAGATGCTTGGGCCCGGGGCAGTATACCGAGTCACGAGTACCGAGTCACGAGTCACGAGCCACGAGTACCGAGTCACGACGTGAGGGTGCGATGCAGGGCGTTCGGAGCTACAAGGAGCTTGATGTCTGGAAGAAGGGCATTGAGATCGCTGATCTCGTGTACGAGATGACCCAGAACTTTCCGCAGGAGGAGCGCTACGGTTTGGTGGGCCAGATGCGCCGGTCCGCTGTCTCCATCGCATCGAACATCGCAGAGGCGGAGCGGCACGGCAGCACAGGGCTGAATACC
>JASLMQ010000038.1 GCA_030746455.1 Candidatus Latescibacterota bacterium | reverse complement strand
GCCACGCTGTCGATGTGGCTGAAGACGAAGAGCCTGCTGAACACGCTGTCCACGGTGGCGCGGCCTGCCTCCGTCGAGGGACGTAGACCGTGTGACTTCAGAACCGGGAACAGCCGGGCCTCATACGCCTCCTCGAACGCTGAGACGCGATCCGGCGGGAGCCAGAAGGCGAGGCGCGCGATGACGGGGCCGGCGGCGTGGCTCTCCAGCACGGGGAGCAGAAAAGCAAAGGCGCACAGGACGGATACTGCGAGGCGAGATCTCATGGCAATGGCTCCCGTCGTCTGCGAGTGAGGATGTATCCCCACAAGGGTCCTCTGGCAGCGTTGTTTACGTTTGGTGATGGCGGCATAATGTGGAATATTGATGGGGCGGTCAAGGGTAATTGGCGAGGAACCGCGAGAAACGCAACTACGAAAGACGCGAAAAGCGCGAAAGAAAGACGGGGCAGAAGACCGTCCGGAGGAGTGCGGGACATGATTCGCGTGAGACAGTGGTAGGGCAGGCAATACGGAGGTGTGAGGGATGGCGATCCGATTTGCGTTTGTGGGATTCCGGCACGGGCACATCCGGGACCTGTACCGGCGTGCCGGCGAGGCGGACGGGCTGGAGGTGGTGGCCGCGTGCGAGGAAGACGCCGAGGCGCGGGAGCAGATCGCGGCGCACGGCGTGGAGATCACGCACTCGGACTACGAGGCGATGCTGTCCGAGGTGGACTGCGACGTCGTGGCGGTCGGCGACTACTTCGCGATCCGGGGGAGCCGGGCTGTGCGGGCGCTGGGGGTAGGCAAGCACGTGATCGCGGACAAGCCGCTGTGTACCGACCCCGGCGAGGTGGACGAGATCGAGCGGCTGGCCGGTGAGAAGGGCCTGAAAGTGGGATGCATGCTCAACATGCGCGACTCGGGGCGCATGATCGAGGTGCGGCGGCTCCTGCTGGAAGGGACCGTGGGCGAGACCCACGCAATCAGCTTCGAGGGCCAGCATCCGCTGTCGCTGGGCTCGCGTCCGGCATGGTACTTCGAGCCGGGGAAGCACGGGGGGACGATCACGGACCTGGCGATCCACGCGATCGACAGCCTGCCGTGGCTCACGGGCCTGGAGTTCTCGACCGTGGTGGCCGCGCGGTGCTGGAATGCCTTCGCGCCGGAGTATCCCCACTTCGAGGACGGGGCGCAGATGATGCTGACGATGAACAACGGGTGTGGCGTGCTGGGAGACGTGTCGTACTTCACGCCGAGCAAGGCCCGTTACCGGATGCCGTTTGGCTGGCGGATGACGTTCTGGGGAAGAGGCGGGGTGCTCGAGACGGCATCGTCGGCGGAGGGAATCACGCTGGCGATGGCCGGCGGTGAGGAGCTGGAGACGCGGCCCATTCCGGAAGGACGTCCCGGGGGATACCTCGAGGATTTCGTGGCGGACATCGAGGGGAATCCGCGGGCGGATGGACTGAACACGGAGGTGGTGCTGAGGTCGATTCGGACGGCGGTGAAGATACAAAGGGCGGCGGATGAGAGGGCGTGTGGGGTGGAACTGTAACGACAGACCACAGACGACGGACGACCGACCACGGACGACAGACGACCCTCCTTCGCTCCTTCCCGCCGCCGCTGCTTGTGCAGCTTTGGCGGGCGGGCCGGAGCTACGGAGGGCAAGCAGACCACGGGAAGGCCCGCCTCACGGCCCATGGCGTGGCATGGGTTCTGGCCGTCTGCGGTCTGTGGTCTGTGGTCGGGGTTGTAGACGACGGATCAGGGTGGAACCACGGGGAGAGACATTGCGAAAGGCGGGAGCGATGGCTGAGCTGAAGGTCGACGAGACACCGGCACGACCCGGGGAATGGGGATTCCAGCCGGCGGAGGGCAGCACCCAGACGGAGACGCCGCCGGCGTTCGTATGGCGGCCGCAAGAGAACGCGGCGTCGTACGACGTCCAGTGCGCACGGGACGCGGACTTCTCCCAGGTCGAGTACGAAGCGACGGGCGTGACCTATTCGGTGCACCGGCCGGCGCGGACATTCTCGGCCGGAGGCTGGTTCTGGCGGTTTCGGTACCACGATGGCGATGGCGGGACGTCGGCGTGGGGCCAGCCCATCGCGTTCACGATCGCGGAGGGGGCGAAGGCGCTGCCCCTGCCGGAGCGGGAGGAGCTGATCGGCAGGATCCCGCGATCCCACCCGCGGCTGTTCGTGCGTCCGGAGAACCTGGACGCCCTGCGCGAGCGCGCACAGGGCGATCTCAAGCCGATCTACGATTCGCTGGTGGCGACGTCGGACGAGATCGTGGCGGACCCGCCGCCGACGGAGGACCCGCCGGTGTATCCGGAAGGATGCGAGCGTCTGAGCGAGGAGTGGCGCGTGATCTGGTGGGGGAACCGGATGTACACAATCGCGGCGCTCAACAGCGCGGCTACGCTCGGGTTCACGCGGCTGCTGGGCGGCCAGGAGGAGTATGGACGCCTGGCGAGAGAGATCCTGATGGCCTGCGCGGAGTGGGACCCCAAGGGGGCGACGGGCTACCGGTACAACGACGAAGCCGGGATGCCCTACAATTACTACTTCTCGCGGACCTACACCTTCATCCATGATCTCCTTTCGGAGGCGGACCGGGCCAAGTGTCGTCAGGTATTCAAGGCGCGGGGCGACGAGATGTACGACCATCTACTCGTGCTGAAGGAATACCTCTGGAAGCCCTACGACAGCCACGCCGGGCGCGCGTGGCACTTCCTGGGCGAGGTGGGGACGGCGTTCCTGGACGAGATCCCCGAGGCCGAGGAGTGGGTGTGGTATGCCTTGAACGTGTACGGCAACGTCTACCCGGCCTGGTGTGACGACGACGGCGGGTGGCATCAGGGTCTGTCGTACTGGTATGGCTACATCGAGCGGTTCCTGTGGTGGGCGGACGTGATGCGGGAGGCGATGGGCATCGACGCGTTCGAGAAGCCCTATTTCGCAAAGGCGGGAGATTTCCCGATGTACTTCCAGCCACCGGGTACGCCCAGCGGAGGGCTCGCCGACCTCACCACGAGGCGCCGCTCGGCGCAGAATTGCCGTCTGGTATCGGTACTGGCCGCCCAGGCGGGCAACCCGTACTGGCGCTGGTACGCCGGCGCGGACCACGGCCCCCGCGGTGAGCGGAGGAGATGGGAGGACAGCGAGAAGTCGCCGCTGCTGCAGGCGGTGGGATCGGGCCGATCTCTCTACATCGACTTCGTCCGCGGGACGCTGCCGGCGGTGACGGCCAAGGAACCGACGGACCTGCCGACATCGAAGTGCTTCCACGGCGTGGGACAGGCGGCGCTGAACACGGACCTGACCTCCGCGGCGAACAACGTAGGGGTGATCTTCAAGAGCAGCCCCTATGGTTCCCAGAGCCACGGGTTCGATGCGCAGAACTCGTTTTCGCTCCTTGCATTCGGTGACCGGCTCCTGATCCACACGGGCGAGCGGGACGTCCACGGCAGCGACCACCACCGGAAGTGGATGCACCAGACGAAGTCGACCAACTCGGTGGCTGCGAACGGCGTGGGTCAGCTGGACTACTCACCCGCGGCACGCGGAGAGATCGTCGACTTTCACACGTCGTCGACGTTCGACTACGTTGCGGGTGAGGCGGCCGAGGCCTACGAGGGACGGCTGGACCGGTTCACGCGGCGTATCCTTTTCGTGAAGCCCGAGGTCGTGGTGATCTTCGATTCGCTTGCGGCGCCCGAGCCGGCGACCTACCAGTGGTTCCTGCACGCGCCGGCGGAGATGTCGATCGATGGGACGGAGGTGAAGGTCGCTAACGGAGGTGCGGGATGCCTCGTGTCGTTCCTTCATCCTGCGGGATTGACCCTCAGCCAGACGGATCAGTTCGACCCGCCACCCAGAGAGCGGATCCAGCTGGTGGAATACCACCTGACGGCGGAGATGACAACGGCCGCGGCGAAACAGGCGTTCGTGACGGTGCTGCGGCCGCACCGGATCGGCGAGACGCCGGATGGAGAAGCCCAGATCGAGGAGATCGAGGGCGGATACGCGGCGACGGTGCCGATGGCGGAAGGAGAGCTGCGGGTGCTGCTTCAGGATGATGCGGGAGAAGAGATATCAGGCGGAGGGATCAAGACCGACGGAGAAGTAGCGGCTGTGAAGATAGACGAGGATGAGGAGGCAGGAGAGATGTTTGTGGTGGGAGGGAAGAAGGTGGAGGCGGGATAGGGCAGAGAAGCATTGGAAATCGGGGAATTGAGAATTGATAAATGTCGGACGGGGTCGGGAGGAGGGGACGGGCGCAGAGGAGTGAACTGGGCCAAGAGGTGGGAGACGCAGAAAAGCATTGAGAATTGGGAATTGAGAAATGTCGGACGGGCGATGGAGGAAGGGCGGGGGACGGATGATTGAACTGGGCTGAGAGAAAAGCAGTAGACACTGAGTGGAGAACCGAGATTGCCACGCCTCTCACTGACGTTCGAGGCTCGCAATGACAATGGCGTCAGGCGCGGGAGGGAGGAACGACAAAAGGCGGCCCCGATGGGGCCGCCTTTTTCATAGCTACTGATACCGAGGCTATTCGCGGAGGTCGGTGAAGAGATCGGTAGAGAGATAGCGCTCGCCGAAGCTGGGGATTATAACGACGATCGTCTTGCCCGAGTTCTCGGGGCGCTGGGCGAGGACGCGCGCCGCGTGGAGGGCGGCTCCGGAGGAGATACCCACGAGAAGTCCCGCCTCGGCGCCTGCGCGCCGGGCCATTTCGAAGGACTCCTCGTTGGTGACGCGAACGACCTCGTCGATGACGTCGGTGTTCAGGACGTCGGGCACGAAACCGGCGCCGATGCCCTGGATCTTGTGGGGTCCGGGATCCCCGCCGGATAGAACCGGCGAGGCGTCGGGCTCCACGGCAACCGCCTTGAACTCGGGCTTGCGAGGCTTGATGACCTCCGACACGCCGGTGATGGTGCCGCCGGTGCCGATGCCCGAGACCAGGATGTCGACCTCGCCGTCGGTGTCGTTCCAGATCTCTTCGGCGGTCGTCTGGCGGTGGATCTCCGGATTGGCGGGATTCTGGAACTGCTGCGGGATGAGGGCGTTGGGGTCTTCCGATGCGATGCGCTCGGCCTCGGCAATCGCCCCCTTCATCCCCTTCTCGGCGGGCGTGAGGACCAGCTCGGAGCCCAGGGCCTTGAGAAGGATCCTGCGCTCCACGCTCATGCTGTCCGGCATGGTGAGGATGAGGCGATAGCCTCGCGCGGCGCACACGAAGGCCAGGGCGATGCCCGTGTTGCCCGATGTGGGCTCTACAATGACCGTGTTCTCCGTGATCTTGCCCGACTTCTCGGCGGCGTCGATCATGGAGACACCGATGCGGTCCTTGACGCTGGCGAGCGGGTTGAAGGACTCGAGCTTTGCCAGCACCGTTGCCCCTGCGCCGTCCATGATCCGATCGATGCGGACGAGAGGCGTGTTGCCGATCGTCTGGGTGATGTCTTCGTAGATCCGGCCCATTCTGTCTCCTTTACCTTTTGGTTTCCTGAGCAATTAGAGCATATAGGTTACCAAAAGGCGGGGGGGAGGTCAAGGGCCCGGAGGTCGGGGATCCGGGACGAGCCGTTGAGGGGCAATTGGAGTTCAATGCCCCATCGGGAAGACGACAGACGACAGACCACGGACGACAGGACCAAACCACACTCCAATCGCCGGTCCAGATGAGACCCGATGGGGACTCTGACTCAAGCTTACGGATGCACAATCGCGCCGCGAACGTTGGCGTCTTCAGATGCGGTGCGATCCGGCTTACTGGGAGGCTCGGGCGCAACGCCGTTGGGTCGCACAACGATCTTGCAGGCCTCTCCGTTCGCCAGGAGCTCCATGGCCTCGTTGATCTGGTCGAAGGTCATATCGCGCGTAATGAGGGGGCGCAGGTCCACAACACCGCTCTCGAGCAACCAGCGGGTCTGGTACCAGCTGTCCCAGATACGACGGCCGTTGAGGGCGAAGACGGTCAGGTTCTTGAAGATCATATTCTCGGCGACATCGATCTCCACCGGCCGGGAGGGAATGCCGAAGAGGGTGATGTGGCCCCCGTTGCGTACGGTCTGGAAGGCGTTGGTGATGGCGCCGGCGGCGCCACTCATCTCAAGCACCACGTCGATGCCGAAGCCCTCGTTGGCCTCCAGGATGTCGCTGACGACGTCGTCTCCCTCCGATGGGCAGAAGGTCTTAGCGGCCCCCATCTGCCTGGCGAGGTCCAGTCGGTAGTCCACCGGATCCACGGCGAAGACGGCCGCGGCTCCCGAGCCGCGGGCAATCCCGATGCTGAAGAGCCCGATGGGCCCACACCCGTACACGGTGACGGTCTGGCCCGCCAGGTCATTGGTGAGGGTCGCGTACACGGCATTGCCGAAGGGCTCCTGGAGTGTGGCGATCTCGGGCGGGAGCTTACTGCGGTCGTTCTTCCAGATGGCCTTTTCGGGGACGCTGATGTATTCGGCGAAGCAGCCGTCACGGTCCACACCGAGGATCTGGGTCCTCGGGCACATGTGCGCCTGCCCGGTACGGCACTGGAAGCAGTGCCCGCAGGTGATGTGGCTCTCGGCGCAGACGTAGTCGCCCACCTTGATCTCTTCGGCGAGGTCTCCGACAGCCACAACGGTGCCGGCTAGCTCGTGTCCGAGGGTCAGAGGCGTGTGGATCCTTTGCTGGCTCCATTCGTCCCACTTCCAGATGTGAACGTCGGTGCCGCAGATACTGGCGGCCTCGATCTGGATGAGGACGTCGTGATGCCCCACCTCGGGAATCGGTATGTCCTCAACGACAAGCCCCGGCTCGTCTTTGGCCTTGCGAACGGCCTTCATCTTCTCCGACATGAATCGAACTCCTTCCGCTGATCACCATCAGGCGCCCCTCGAGGAGAGGCGGTCGCTCTGGCTCGCACAATTCCTTGGTCCAAACAGAGAGGCCCGGCGCTAACAAAGCCCCGGGCACTGAGCAGAAGCACGAAACCCGGGCCAAAAAGCCCGGGTTACCTGACGGCTTTTTAGCGAGTTTTTTTGAGTGGCCGCAATATGCCTCAAATCACCACTGCGATCGATTGTGACTGGAACTTACACAAGATGAGAGGCTTTGTCAACCTCTTCGTCCACGTTGCCAAGACACCCCGGCTCCAGCGCCCCTGAGTTTACTTGGACACTCCAGTGACCTATAGTTGGTCAGAAAGGAGGGTCCACCATGAGCAAGCGAAGAGGGGTGCGATTGGGTGAGGCGGAGCGAGCGG
>JASLMQ010000037.1 GCA_030746455.1 Candidatus Latescibacterota bacterium | reverse complement strand
GAACGCCTACACCTGGTGGGAGGGCACCGCCTACTTCCACTGGGTCCAGAGCGAGCGTGCGGCGGATTCCATCGAGATCCTGAGCGACATGATGCGCTCGACCCTTCCCCAGGCCGAGTTCGACATGGAGAAGAAGGTCATCCTCGAGGAGATCGCGATGTACAAGGACCGTCCCGATGCCCTCATCGTGGACGAGCTCATCCAGGATGCCTTCGCCGGCCACCCGCTGGGGCAGAGCGTGCTGGGCACCGAGGAGACCGTCGGGGGACTCACGCAAGATCAGATGGCCGAGTACTTCGGCCGGCGCTATGCGCCCAACAACCTCACCTTCGTGATTACGGGTCAGTTCGACAGAGACGAAGTCATCGAGACCGTCGAGGCCAACTGTGGGAGCTGGGAGTCCCACGAGGCCGACCGCTCCCAGGATGCGCCGGCCTTCCACAGCGCCCAGCGCGTCGTGAAGCGCGACAGCGTTGCACGCGAGCACATCGCGATGGCCTACGCCGCTCCGTGCGATTCGGACGACTGGGCCACGACGGCCGATCTCCTCGCGGCCTACCTGGGGGCCTCCAGCAACAGCCGCCTCTTCTGGTCGATCATCCAGAAGGGCCTGGCGGATGAGGCCACCGCCGACTACTTCGGGTTCACCGACGCGGGCCTCTTCTACCTCTACCTCTCCGTGGACCCTGCGAACGCCTCACAGGTCCTGGACATCGTCCGGTCCGAGGTCGAGGAGCTGAGGAACGGTGTGGATGCCGATGCCCTCGCGAGGGCCCGAACCAAGTACGCGACCGCCCGGGTCTGCAGCGGCGAAAACGGCCTGCACCGCTTTTCGCAGATCGTGGGCAGTCTCAGCACGAACACGCCACTCAAGACACTCGAGGAAGAGATCGCCGAGATCGACGCGGTCACGCCGGAGCGGATCGCCGGTTTCCTCGAGGCCTTCCCGCTCAACGACCCACCCGCTATGGTGGCACTCGGCCCAATGGAGTCGATCGACTAGGCCGTCAGATCATTGGGTCACCACGAAGAACCCCCGCGAGCGCTGTTTCGCGGGGGGTTTCTTCTACCCAACCCGACCTCCGGGACTACGCCCTGATGGACTTGGCGTAGGGCGGCCACCACCCCACCTGTCTATCCTTTCGTGCGTTCCGTGTCTTCCTGGTGACCGGGTTTGGACGCTCAAGGGCATTCCGCCGCCCACGCATACGGTCCCGCGCCCTGTTCGGTGAGCATCTCTGCGATCCGCTGGCGCAGATGGACGTAGGTCTCAGCGTGTCCGGGATCGCCCGCGAGGTTGGTCAGCTCGCCGGGATCGGGATCGAGATCGTAGAGCTCATCGTCAAAGAACCGGTGCCTTACCAGCTTCCAGCCGCCGCTCCGGATCATAATCGTCGCCGCAAGCGACTCCTCGGCCCTCCCTTCCACTGCCACCTTCAGCGAGATCTCCGACAGCACATCCATCCCCTCCGGCTCTGCCCCCTCGAGGATCGACCCCGCCACCGAGCACCCGTGCATCGGAGTGGGGATCGGCAGTCCCGCGAGGTCGAGCAACGTGGGCATCAGGTCGACTCCGGCGAAAGGCGCCTTCACCTTCAGCCCGGGCGGAAGCTTGCAGGGCCATCGGAGCAGGCAAGGAACGCGCACCGAGCCCTCGTACATATTGGCCTTTGTGAACAGCCCGTGTTCTCCGAGCATCTCGCCGTGGTCGCTGATGAAGGCCACGATGGTGTTATCGTCGACACCCGTCTCCTCCAACGCCCTGAAGACCTTCCCTAGCTGGTCATCGATGTGGCTGATCATCCCGTAGTAGGTCGAGATCAGGCACCGGATCGTCTCGATATCCACCTTGTCGGCGAAATACCGTCCATCCTCCCTGTAGGCCGCCGGCTTCCCCTCGAACGTGCAGTCCCAGTCTGGAGGATCCGGGACCGCCTCCGGTCGGTAGAGATCGACCATGTCGGCCGGAGGATATACATGGGGGTGCGGGTCCTTGATGCTTAGGAAGAGCAGAAACGGATCGTCCGTGGTCCGGATGAAGTCCACGCCCTCGTTCACGGCCCAGCTCGTGCGCTGGCTGTCCCGCGGCAACTGAGTGACGCCGAAGTTCATGTGGGGCATGAAACGCCGGCTCGACTCGGACTTGTAGATCCCCGTCAGTCCGTTCCGCTGCAGGTGCTGGGCGTAGGCGTCGGTCTCCGCCTCCTGGTAGCGCATCGTCTTCCACATCTCGTAGAAGCCACGCTGTGGGGTCTCGTCGTCCCCCATGTGCCACGGTCCCACGACCCCGCAGCGATAGCCTGCCTCATAGCATACGTCACCCAGGGCCGTGATCTCTTCGGGCAGGTGGTAGCCCGCCACGTTGCGCCGGCCTGGGTTGTAGTTGTCGAGCAGCCGGTGTGTGTGGGGGTACAGGCCGGTGAGCCAGCTCCCCCTGGCAGGTGAGCAGACCGGAGAGGAGGTGTAGGCCGTCTCGAAGCAGACGCCCTCGCTCGCCATCCGGTCGAGGATGGGGGTCTGGACCATCGGGTGCCCTGCGTATCCCGCACAGTCGTACCTCATCTGGTCCAGCATGATCAGGACGATATTCGGTCGCTCCTCACCCACGGTGAGTTCTCCTCTTCATTCGCACTCTTTATGGTCTTCCGTTCGCGTCTTTCGCGGCTTTCGTAGTTACGCCTTGCTCTTCTGCCCTTGCACGAAGCCGGCCGCGTGCAACCTCACCCGTGCCCACCATCGAGGCTTGGCCCCCTCATATCGGTGTCAATCTGAGTTCATCTGTGGTTCCGCCTTGTTTCTGCCTCTACTCGAGCCCAAACGCGTGCAACCTCGCACGCCCGCACAACCGGAACCGCAGCCTGATATGCTTCCCGGTGAGGTCACCCAGCGATCTGCCCTTCCACGAAACGGGCTGGTCCAATCCGTCGCGGTCGACCCCCGCGCACTCCTCGAACCCGAACCCGGGGATCGGTTTCCCTGTCGCATCCTGGATCTCGACGTCGACCCAGCTGCGCCGCTGCGCCAGATCGCTGGCGTTCAGGACCAGGTGCCCGTCGCCGCTCGCGACCTCGACCGGCGCCGTCGTCACCCATCCCGGTGTCTCCCGGTCGCCCGTCTCCAGGCAGGTGAAACGGTCGATCGGCAGCGTGGCCAGCCCCATGCGCGACAGGCGCATGCACCCCGCGCTTCGGTAGGGATACGCCGGATCGAGGTTGTCCCTCGGCCAGGACGACAGGTCCTCGCCGTTGCCGCCGTAATAGAGGTAGATCGTGTTGTCCTTCACCGCCGGCTTGTCGCTGATCACCAGCATGCCGTCGTCCCACTGGCCCCGCGCGCCTCTGGGAATCACCTTCTGATCCGGACGGATCCGCTGGTAGTGCTCCCCACCTCGGCTGGACGCCAGGCGGATGTCCGCGCAGTAGGATCCGAATACGCCCCTGTCGTTGGGCATGTACCACCCGTACTCGTAGAGCAGCACGTACTGCCCTCGCCACGGGGAGAGCATAACGAAGTGGTTCTCCTGCTCCAGGCCGTCGTTCGGGTGCAGAATGGGGTTGTCCCCGACCCCCCGGAAATGCTCCACATCGGGGCCACACGCCAGACACTTCACGCGGCCTTCCTCCGGCGGATCCGGCTTGTTCGAGGGCATCCGCGTCTGCCACACGAGCTTGTACCGGCGTTCCGGATCGGGATCCTGATCGTCCCGCAAGAGCGCCACCATATCCGTGATGTTGCCGTCCCAGCCCGTGATCTCCACGGGCGCCGTCTCCTCCCAGTGGATCCCATCGCCGGAATACGCGGCCCTCAAGCCCGGCATCTTCCCGGGACCTTTCACGAGCATCTTGTATCGCCGCTCGGGATCCGATTCGCCCTCGTCCTTGATGGCCGGCCCCCACCCCATCAGCACGATGTTGTTCTCCTTGTTCCCGTTGTACTCGAAGAGGCCCACGCGCGGCTTCTCCCAGCGGACGCCGTCGTCGCTCTCCGCGTATCCGGTGGCCCACCATCGCTCGGTGCTCAGGTCGGTGCCTGCATACCAGCACTTGAACAGCCTGTCTTCCTCGTCGTAGATCACCGTGCGCGATTCCCACGGCCGGGCCTGAACCGAGTCCCACTCGTGCATATCGCCCAGGTGCAGCACCGGATTCAGGGGGTGTTTCTCTGCCTCGCACACGCTGTGAACCACGTTGTGCCGCGCCTGCACGTCCTCCATATCAAGGAAGAGCACGCGTACGCCTCGCTCCAGTACCATCCTATCGCCCCTCTCGATGCGTGGGATCAGGATCGGGGGCCCTCTCGTGCCCGGCAATGGCCGCCCGGTTGTTCGCCTTCGTGATCTCTTTGCCGTTTCCTCTCACAGTCGCCAGGACCGTTCCCCATCTGGGTACGAGGTTGAAGGTCATCGCGACCTTCTTGTCATTCAGGTCCTCGATCCCATCCAACCCCGGATGCTGTGCGCCTCCAACGGGTGTGCCCAGCGCATTGACCAGCGTCACATCGAACGGTCCCGTGGGCACCCGGCCCAGGTTGTGTATGACCACGGTCAGGCTGTCGCCGCTCCGTACGGCATCTTCTCGACTCGCCGCCAGGTCGTATCGCTCGCGAAGCAGGGTACCAGATGCGCTCGGGCGCCAGGCATCCCGCCGAGGTACATGAACTCGGTCAGGTTCTTGTGCACGGCTACCCGGTCACCCGATTGCTCGGTTTCCGTGTACAGATATCGCCCGTAGATGCCGAGCTTCCAAAGCATCTCGAGCGCAGGAACCAGGGTCTTCTTGTCGCGCGTATAGTGCCAGAGCACGTACTTCTTCAGGGGCTGGTAGTTGCTCCAACCCAGCTTCTGTGCCACACTGAGCCCGAACTGGAGCCGCTCGAGCTCTTCAAGCCTCTCTGGCTCGATCGTCTTCTTGTCGAGGATCCGGACCCACCAGGGGTCGAGATCCACGTCCCCCTCGGCGAGGACGAATCGCTCGTCACCGGTCTGCTTGTAGAGCAGATGGGGAATCGACGTCGTTCGGCCCCGCAGCTTGGGCTTGCCAGCCATGTACTCGCGCATCAACTGCGTGAGCGACTCGCATCCGTTGTACCAGATCAGCGCCAGCCCGAGATCAGCAGTGCCCCGGGCGTCGGCCAGTTCCGCGCGGCGTACCAGCGTGGGTCCCCTCAGGCCTATAAAGGCGTCATCTGGAGCCCCGTCCCATCCCAGATGGACAAGCCGGTGACCCTCACGGAGCCCGGAGCCCCGCGTGCCAAGATTCACTGGCAGATCGAGACCCCTCGCCAGTCTGCCGATCTGCTCCGATGCCAACGCCACGTCGAAGACCCGGAGCTCGTCGAACTGGGCGTGCTCCAGGCCGATACGGCCCAGCGAAAGATAGCCCGGATGGAAGGCCCCCTCACCCCAGCTGGACGCGACACACTCACCGTCGATGGTGACCTCCACCCCCGCCCGTTCGTCCCACACCAGAGCCAGGTGGTGCCATTGCCGATCGATCAATCCGTCCATGTCCACCATGATCGGCGGGGTGCGCCCATAGTCGCGAGTCAGCAGGCTCAGCTCGAGGGCACCCTCGCGTCCCTCGGCCCTCAGCCACGGAAGCCCGTGCCACCGCTCGGCGTTCTGCGTGGTGATCTCCACCTCGGGGACACGCTCCCGCGACCTGAACCAGAGGCTGAGCGTTCCCACCCGCGTGCACGCGTGGCCCTGGAACTTGAAGCAGGCCTTCTCGCCGTTCCGTGCCCGACCTTTGTGATAGGCGCTCGCCTTCCGGTCTGCCCCCAGATCCAGCGCCTTGCCGAGCCGCCCTTCCACGAAGGAGAACTCCCACCTCAGGTTTCCTTTGTGGTGACCGCGGTAATGCATTTCTGGGAAACCCACCCCAGCGTCGGCCGCCGGTTCTCCGTCGAAAGAGGCGTGGAAGACCTGACCGCCCTGTCCGATCGGACCCCGTTCGTATTCGCCCCCCTGTGCCATTCCCCCCGCAAGACACAGCGCAAGTGCGGCGGCCATCCCACCTGTCCGGGCCATCGGCCCCATCCTCCTCTCTACGCTTCCAGATCAGCTGACCCAAACACGAGATGGGCCCTGAAGGACGTCTCCAGGGCCCTCTGCGCTCCCCCTGAGCGGGACGAGCCGCTGCGGCTCGGGTCTCACCCCCCGACGGGAATCGGGTAGAGGGCCAATGCCTCATCGACCGAACGGG
>JASLMQ010000036.1 GCA_030746455.1 Candidatus Latescibacterota bacterium | reverse complement strand
GATGCCGGTTCCCGCGATGGTCATAGTCGCATAGGTCATGGCCGCAGCTGGAGATATGCGTGACAATGAAACGGCCAGCGCGGCCAACGCACGCTGCTTGTTGGCGTACTCCTGCTCCATCCTGGCTTCTCCGGCCTCACGCTCGACGCGCATCTTCTCGAAGAGCTCCTGAATGGCCTCCTGCTGCTTCTTCCGCACCTCATCCCTCTGCTTCTTCCATTCCGCCATGATCTGGTCGCGTTCGGCCTTGGGTGCGCCGGATGGAATCTTCTTGCGCTTGGGATAGGGGAACTTCTTGTAGGTCTCCATCATCTCGGGTCTGAGATCGCGGTGCAGGCTTCGCATCATCTGGTTGAGGCGCAGGCGGTGCTCGTGGATCGACGGAACCGGGATGAACTGCCCTGCCATGATCACACTCCCCTTGGGAATCACGAGCGTGCACACCACCCAGACGAACAGCAGAACCAGAAAGCTGATGCTGGATCGCGTGGTCCGCGAAGAGACGAACATCCCGAGGGTGAAGAACAGGGTCAGGTAGAGCACGAAGGACGCCAGGATCAGTCCCACGCGTACCCAGTCCTGGCCGGCCATTTGAACATCCGGGAATGCCGTGAGCAATGCCGCAGCAAACAGGATGGGGAGGACGATGGGGATCATCAGGCAGATGAATCCCCCAAGAATCTTCCCCAGAATCACGGTATCGCGAGGAACCGGGTAGGACAGGGTCAGACGCAGGGTCCCGGACTCCTTGTCGCCCGAGATCGCGTTGTAGGTGAACAGGATGGCCAGGAGGGCTAGAACGGTCTTGGTGAGGAACATCAGATCGAGGCTCCCGAAGAGGGCGAAGATGGGATTCCCCTCGATCTTGCTGCTCGTCATCTTCGGGTGCGGTGAGTAGAGGCTGACCGTCGCGTGACGTCCGAGGCTGTTCTCCAGGCCGGAGACCAGGATGCTGAGCACCTTCGGAGGCTTGCTGAGCTGGACGCCATTCCGGCCAACGTCCCTGTAGTTCGTCTGTTCCCCAAGTAGCTCGCGATTGATCGACTGCGTCAGCCGGTACTCGGTCACCTGGTCGCTGTAGTTCCGGAGTCCTGTGTAGATACTGAGGAGGATCAGGCCGGAACACAGCACGAACGTGATGATGAAGGTCGGACTGGACAGGTTGGAAAGGATCTCTTTGCGGATCACGAGTCTGAGCATGGCGTTGTCCTCCCGGCGAGAGCAGCAAGGCAGGCAGAAGGCAGACGGCAGAGGGCAGACGGGAACACCATTTCAACGCGCCGCGTCTGTTCTCCGTTGGTCCTCGATCCGTCTGGTTCCTCGATGGTGGCTGGAGGCCAGGTTTCACGTTTGCCTTTTGCCCTCTGCCTTCTGCCGTTTTTGGCGACCTCTCCCCTCACCCTCTCCCCTCCCCGGCGCGCCCTATGCTTTCGACACCCCCCATCGGCCCGTTGTTTCGGCAGGGGGGACGACTCCGGAGGGCCCATTCGTTGCGATATGCTTCCTCACTCTCAGACTTACTGGCCCTTTTCCGTATCGTACACGAGACACTCGATGTGCCCCTCCTCCTCACGTCGGGGAGGATCGGGCCAGCTTGCGTAGATCAGAAGGATCTCGTCCGTTCCTTCGATGCTCACCATCTCGTTGCCCAACGATGGTCCCTCCCCGAAATCCGCGACGAGATCGAAACGGACGCCGTCGTCGCTCCTGGCAAGCCACCTGTGAGAGGCGCGGCTCTGGCTGGACAGGTAGTACGTGTCGCCCTTCTTGACGACCCTCGTGAACAGCGCCCGTTTCTTGAAGGGATCTTCGATACCCGTTACGGACAGTTGGGCCGCTGTCCACGTCTTGCCCCTGTCGGCGGTCCTGAACCGGTACGCGTCGCCACGGTCGTCTCCATTGTCTACGACCGAGTACAGCACGATATCACTGCCCTCGATCATGGCGCTGCCCAGATCATTGCCCTCCCCCGTGGGGCCGATGAGCTCGTCGGCTGGAATGAGGTGGTGAGACCTGTCCCATCCCTCGTCCTCGTCGAAGACGCTGTATGCGAATCGAGGCGGGCATCCGGGCCTGGTCGTGTAGAAGAGCCACGCCGTGGAGCTGTCAACAGAAAGGAAGACCATATGGGGATGGCTGCGCACGTCCGGCGTCACGACCGGTTCGTTGTTGGATACAGCGTACTCCTGCAGATCCGACCACCTCTCGGCCGTCACCTCCGCGATGAAGTCACCTTCCCCGCTCTCCTGACAGTAGAACACCCTGTACTGGCCGTGCGAATACCCCCAGCAGGGATGGGCTTGCTGGATTCTCACTTCGCAAGGATCGAAGACGTACTCCTCCGGACTGAAGACCCTCGTACTGGCGTCATAGACCGAGAACTTGGGATCCATGACCTGACATCCCGCCGGCCTGTACGCGTAACGCTGCCACGTGATGATGTACTGGTCAGGGCTGTTGGGATCCCGGTGCGCGTCCGGCATTCCCCAACACCCGTATCGCCCGATGCGTTTCCACTCATACCCCGAAGTCTGGCGTGCGTCGCTCATTTTGGTCCCTCCAGGCCACTCGGCCCCTTGTCCCGGTG
The DNA here is from genome assembly GCA_030746455.1 of Candidatus Latescibacterota bacterium. The sequence goes on along the minus strand of JASLMQ010000036.1, from coordinate 9,480 downwards.
CTTCCCGGGCGAGATGTACCCCTCTTCTGTCCCATCGGCTCAGCTGTAACTGAGATACCACAGCGTCCCCGATCGGGACCGTGCTCAGGTCTCTTCACTCAGCAACCTGCGCAGCTCTTCCACATCGCCACCCGCCTTCTGCCACATCTCACTCACTTCCGAATAGCCGCGCTGATGCATCAGCTTCGTCAACAGCGGGGCCAGGGTTCTCGCGTTGTCTGCGTTTCTCCCGGCATTGACGGTGAATCCTCTGACGCACTTGCTGTCGAATGCCGTCACACCCTCAGCAAGAAGTCGCATCGCCTCCAGCACGTTGAACACCATGAGGCTCTCCCAGACATTCAGGTCCAGCTCGCCATGGTCCACGGCGGCCTGACAGGCCGCGTCGTGTCCCACAGCCTGGAGGCCTGTCTGGACGAGGAACTCGGGAATCACTGGATTGATCTTCCCCGGCATCGCGGATGACCCCGGTTGTACGGCTGGAAGACAGATCTCACCCAAGCCGCATTCAGGGCCTGATGCCATAAGGCGGAAGTCCTTGCCGATCTTTATCATCCCCCTTGCCAGGATGGCGAGTTCGGCCGACACCGCCGCAACAGGATCAGGATTCTGGGCGGCATCGAACAGGTTCCGGGCCTGACGGTATTCCCGGTCGCCAAGTAGCTCCGCGATCGCGGGCACGATCGCTTCGAGGAAAGGTTGCGGGACGTCCTGCTTTCTGCCCACGATGGTACCGCCCATGTTGATGCAATGGAGGTCATCGACGGCTCGACCCAGTCTCGCCACAGACCGCTCGAGCAACCCCTCGTATCCCCCCAACAGATCACCAAAGCCGATCTCGACTGCATCCTGCAGGCACGTGCGCGCGATGCGAACCTGTTCGGAAAGCCCTCTTGCCTTTGCAGCAAGGGCCTTGGCCAGCTGCTCGAGGGCCCTTCTCAGGTCCCTCCATTGCAGCAGGATGGCGATGTGACATGCACTGGGATACACGTCGTTTGTGGATTGGTGCATGTTGACGTGATCGTTCGGGTGAACGTGCCGGTACTGACCCCGTTCTCCGCCCAGGCTCTCCTCGGCCATGTTGGCCAGCACTTCATTGGCGTTCATGTTCGCGCTGGTCCCGCCGCCGCCGTGCAGGAAGTGCACGGGAAACAGGTTCCATAGCCCTTCCTGTGCAACCCTCTCGGCGGAAGACGCAATCGCGTCCGCGATGCTCGCATCCAGGAAGCCGTGCGCTCCATTGGTCCTCGCGGCAGCCTGCTTGATGGCCATCATGCCCCGAACGAGATTCGGGTGGTCCCCGACGGTGCGTTGGTCTCGGACAGGGAAATTCTCCAATGCCCTTTGCGTCTGGGCTCCGTACAGCGCTTCGATAGGGACCTCCACACGGCCGAGCGAATCCGATTCCATGCGAACGCGTCTTGTCTTGGTCGACATCACGGTGTCCTTGCCTTGAGCGACAGGTGGAACTGGTGAGGTCTCACCAGGAATACACGAAGGCCACGCAGCAATTTCAGACCGCGCGGCCCTCGACTACGCTCTCCTGAGATCCAGGTCCTGCGTACGAGCCGCAGGTCACCGTGCCATCCATGCCGTCCTGTGTTCATCGCTCTGGCCCTCTACCACAGGACTTCTACCTCATAGTCCCTGATGGCGGCATCGCCGGAAACCAAAGGTAATCCGTCGCTGCGAGCCTGCGCGATGAGCAGTCGATCGAATGGATCCTGGTGGTGAGGGGGAAGCTTCGATACTTCGAGCGCGTGTTGCATGCTCACAGGCAACACGCCAAAATCGTTCTTCCGAAGCTGCTCCGGTATGAACTCCGGCGGCGGCCCTGGAAGCTCCAGCCGGCCGAGGGCGGCCTTGATGACGATCTCCCAACCGCTCACCGGGCTGATGAGGACATCGTTATCTGGGTTGGCGATCGCCTCATGAGCCGGCTCCGACAAACTCGGTTCATCTGTCACCCACCACAGGAATACGTGGGTGTCCAAGAGCACCCTCAAGACTCGGGATCTCCCACGAACGCCTGCGTGAGCTCCTTCGGTAGCGGGGCATCGAAATCGGCGCCGATCCGGACGAGTCCCTTCGCGCTCCCGGGCATCCGAGGCCGCTTTCGCTCGTGGTCGATAGGCCCGAGCCGGGCAACTGGCTTCCCAGACCGCGCGATCACCACTTCCTCACCGTTGATCACCCTCTTGATCAGCTTCGAGAAGTGAGTCTTCGCCTCATGGATGTTGACCTGGACCATGCTAAATTCCCTCCTCTCATAGTCTAATATAGACTAAGTCCAGAACTAAGTCAAGTCCATTCTCCCGCTGGCCTCTTGATCCATCACTGGTAGCAGAATCGCTAAAGAGCGCCTGCCTCTCAGACCTGACTCTGGTGAAGTCAGCCTCCCGGATTCGAAAGCAGCCCCAGGCTTCGCAGCCACCTGAGCATCAGATGGGGCCAGCTGGCGGGAAGCCCGTGGTTCTGGCGGACGCCGAAATCATGCTCCCCGGTCGCGAACACGTGCAGCTCCGTCGGGACCCCTGCCCGGTGCAGGGCCAGGTAGGCGATAACGCTGTGCGCGACCTCCGATTCGCTGTCGTCGCTTGCGTGGGCCAGGAACACCGACGGCGTATCGGGCGGAATGCGGATTCCCTCCGAAACCGCGTCGGCCTCCTTCCGCCTAAGGTAGCCCGAATAGCATGGCACCGCGAAATCCGGTCGACAGCTCGCCTCATCGATCTCGTCGATCGGATCGTACTTCCGCTCGGGGAATCCGATGGCCGTCGCCAGCGCTAGGTGCCCGCCCGCCGAGAAGCCGCCGATCCCGATCCGGCCCGGATCGATCCCCCACTCACCCGCCCTGGATCGTACCGTGCTGATCGCGCGTTGCGCGTCCAGCTGCGGCCCAGGGGGTGGCACTCCGACAGCATCACCCGGCCGACGAGGACACCTGTACTTCAGGATGACACCCGCGATGCCCTGGGCCACCAGCCACGCAGCGACCTCCTCTCCCTCCAGGTCCCAGAACAGATCGTGGTAGCCGCCCCCCGGACAGATCACCATCGCCGTGCCCGTGTTCGCGTCTCGAGGAGGCAGACACACCTTGATCGAGGGCCGCGTCACATTGGTGATCAGTCGCGTCTTCCCAATCCCCGGGAACCGGGAGTCGTGGATTCGCACGTTCTCCTCACCCTCGATCCCCTCGTCACCGGGCACCTCCCCCGGCCACAGCTCCATCACGATGGGATCTTTGGCCTCGTCAGCGCCAGTCGTGTCCGCCATCGCGCACGCTCCGCCTTTCCCGTTTGCCCCCCCTATCTCACATCATACCTCACCATCGTCACATACGCCCCTGCAAACCCCAGGATCGCCAGCAGCGCCAGATTGAGGATGTAGAGCGCACTGCGGGAGAGACAGGCTACGAGGGGCTCCGTGTCCCTGTACGTGAACCAGGCATAGTCGGTGATCGCCCGCTCCTCCCGGGACGTGTATTGCTTCTCCAGTACGAACTCCGACAGGTAAGTCAGATGCGTGTTCAAGGCATCTTCCAGGCGCTGTTGCTGCACGAACCCCGTCCGGGCCAGGTCCATCGACACGAAGCTGACCGCGCCCAGCGGAGAAGCGGCCGAGAGCGCGGTCGCCAGCCGTTGCTGGGCGCGAAGCCCGTTCCGGAGCTCGGCCCGAAGGCTTGCCAGCCGCCTCTGGAAATGGGTGTCCCACCTGGCCTCGATCTCCTGGTAGACCGGCTGCCGTGCCTCCCAGATCTGCAGTCGCTCGACCTCGGTGAGCGACTGCCAATCGGGATCGGGATTGGCCCGGCGGAAGTCGTCGATTGCGGCGGCTTTGCCCTCGCGCGCCTCCCGTCTCGCTCCCTGGCCGTGGGCCTCCAGGTCGTAGACGCTGCGGGCGGGAATCGCGCGCAACGCGACCTCCAGCGCGGCGTTCGGGACGACGAAGATCCAGGTTGTCCACAGCACCAGCAAGCCAAGAAACGCCGTAATCCTACGGTGCGTCAGCGCCGATATCCACAGACCGAACGAGGCGAACACGGCCAGGTACAACGCGAAGAGCGCAAGCAGCAGGCCAACGCGAATCCAGTCTCCCCCCGTCAACCCCAGCTTCGGGGACAGGGCCAGGACCGCCGCCGCGAACAGGAACGCAAGAAGGAAGGGAACCAGCACGGACAGGGCCGACCCAACGAGCTTCGCCAGAGCAAGGGTAGACCTGGGCACAGGAAACGAGGCGTACAGCCTGAGCGTGCCGGCCTCCTTCTCGCCGCACACCGCGTCGTATGTGAACAGCAGAGCCGCCAAGCTCAGTATCAGCTTCACGATGAAGGCGAAATCCAGCACCCCGAAGAGCGCGTGCATCGGCTCCGATTCGTACAGGCTGCCCACGAATCCGGTGGCCCGGCCTTGCTTCACCTCGACCTGGCGCCCAAGCGTACCCGACAGTCCGAAGACGACCGGACTCAGCACCTCCGGCCTGCGGTTCCACCGGTAGCCTATTATCGAAAAGGAGTTAAGCGATCCGCCTTCCAGCCACTTCTGGGCGGCCTGCCGGTTGGTCTCCGAGACCACGTTGTACTCTCTGATCGCGTCGGCACAGGTGCGGGTCCCCACGTACACACTGAGCGCCGACAACAGCGCGCAGAGCCCGAAGACGACGACGAACCGCAGGTCGAGCAGGTGGTGAAGCAACTCCTTCCGTACCAGGCGGCCGAACATGGGATTCCCCCAAATCGACATATCACACTACCGCAGGTCGTAGCGCAGCACCGCCACAAACGCCCCCGAGAAGAGAAGGAGCGCCCAGAGAGCAAGCAGGGAGACATCGAGCAGGCAGGTTGACACGTCAGCGTCCGTCCCGGGCTGCGGATGGACGAACCGGGGCATATCCGAGATGTCCCACCGGTACTCGCCGTGCGTCTCGGGGTTCGCCTGCTGTTGACGTGCCCGGTTCTTGCTGTCGATGACCCATCCGAGGTGGGTCTTACCGTGCTCTCGGACCCGGTCGGAAAATCGCTGGTGGCGGTCGACCCCCGTGGCGGCCAGAGCGACCGAAGCATTGTTCACGGCGAATGCGGGAGACAGCCGGGCCAGTGACGTCGCCAGGCTCAGCCAGGCCCGTCGGCGGTTTCTGAAGGCCTCGTCGATACGGTCGTTCTCCTGACTCCGGATCTCTCCGAAGTGCTCGCGGGTCCACTGGAAGTAGGCACTGTGCGCGTCCCTTCCCTCCGGCGTGTCGCGCCATCCCGGATGCTCCTGCCGCCACACTGCGTGCATGTCGAGCCGCTTCTGCAGGTGATCGTTGTACAGGATCGCCTTCTCGGCCTCGGCCAGATGGGACGACGGGGGTGGACGGACTCCGCTGGCAACGACCAGGCTCAGGCGGGGAAGCCCGATCACCGTCGCTACCCAGAACGCGAGCAGCAGCACGAAGGCCGTGGGAGCCCGATGCGTCAAGCTGGAGGCCAGGAGTCCGGCACAGGCGAACACACACAGGTAGAGCGCGAGCACCACGATGATCATCGCGAGTCGAAACAGGTCGCCGCTGCCGAGGTCCGAGAACGGCAGCAGCAGCACGACCGAGATTCCCACGAAGAGAGGGAGGCCGAAGGCCGCGAGTAGGGTCGCCAGGGCGCCGATCAGCTTGCTCAGCAACAAGCGGTGCTTCGGGACCGGATGCGAGGCGATCAGGCTGAGCGTGCCTCGCTCCTTTTCGCCGCAGACTGCGTCGTAGGTCAGCAGAACCACAAAGAGACTCAGGACGAGCTGCACCACCAGGACGAGGTCGAGGCGAGGGAAAACCCCGAGGATCGGGTGGACAGACGCAGGGCTCCACTGAAAATCCCGAACGCGCGATCGCAGCGGGATGGACCGCCCGAGTGTCGGATCCAGTCCCCTCACGAACAGGCTCAAGGGCACAGGGGGCTTGTGGACCAGGTAGCCCTCCTGGAAGAACTCGTTCCAATCCTGGATCCGATCGAGGTCCCGGATGCGCTCCTCCGCGGCCTTCTGGGCCAATCGGTACTCCTCCACACGGTCCCGATGGGTGGCGTAGCCCGCGTAGAGGCTCAGCCAGACCAGTACAGCCCCGAGCACGGCCAGGATCAGGAACCGCGGCCCGGTGATCTGATCAAGAATCTCTTTGCGGATGAGATGGGAGAGCATGGGTTCCCTCTTGATGTCCTCACAACATGGACCAACTGCCCCCGCCCGTTGTTTTGCCGCCAGAACCAGCGTCGAGTCCCTCCAACGCACCAATATAGTGGCCTCGCGATCCGGACTCAAGCACCGAACGCAAACCCGGGAGGCCTGACCATCGGTCGCTCGACGACGCACAGCTTGCCTTCTGCCCTCGGGGCAGTTATTATGGACGCACAACGGGTGAACGCCCTGAGAAGAAGACCGCCGTATGTCGTCCTTGTCGAGAATACAGAGATGAAGGAATCAGATCGACAAACCGCTGAAGGCATTCTCTTCACGGATCACTACCAGCTGACGATGGCCCAGCTCTACTTCCGGATGGGTCTGCACGAGAAGAAGGCGCAGTTCAACCACTTTTTCCGGCGCTATCCGGAGTACGGCGGCCAGACAGCGGGCTACTGCGTCAACGCGGGCCTGGAGTGGCTGCTCGACTGGATGGCCGAGGCCCGGTTCCGAGACCAGGACATCGAGCATCTGCGCGGGCAGACCGGACGCGATGGGTCAGCGATCTTCCAGGACGATTTCCTGGACTGGCTCCGCGGGCGGGACGTGATGGAGGGCCTGAGCCTCCGCGCCATCCCCGAGGGCCGGGTCGTTCATCCCAATGTCCCCCTCGTTGTCGTCGAGGGCCCCCTTGTTGCAGCCCAGATCCTCGAAAGCGCGCTTCTGAACCACCTCAACTACCCGATCCTCATCGCCACCAAGGCCGCGAGGATGCGCGCGAGCGCACACGGCGCGTCCCTCCTTGAGTTCGGGCTGCGTCGGGCCCACGGCAGCGGTGCCAACGCGGGCACCAGGGCCGCCCTCATCGGAGGCGCGGACCTCAGCTCCAACGCGGGCATCTCCCACGTGCTGGGGTATCCGCCCAGGGGGACCCACGGCCACAGCATGGTCCAGGTGTTCATGGCCCTCGGGGAGAACGAGCTGTCCGCGTTCCGCGCCTATGCCGATGTCTACCCGGACGACTGCCTGCTCCTGGTCGACACCGTCGACACGCTCGCGAGCGGCATCCCGAATGCCATCCGCGTCTTCGACGAGCTCCGCCGCAAGGGACACGAGCCTCTCGGCATCCGTCTGGACTCGGGCGACCTGGCCTACCTGAGCATCCAGGCCGCCAGGATGCTCGATGACGCGGGTTACCCCGACGCGATCATCGTGCTCTCCAACGAGCTCGACGAGTTCGTGATCTGGCAGATCACGGAGCAGATCCGGCAGGAGGCGCCGCGCGCGGGTGTGGATGCCAACCGAACCATCGGCCGCCTAGTCTACGGCGTCGGCACGCGCCTGATCACCTCGGCGGGTGATGCCTCTCTGGGTGGCGTCTACAAGCTGGTCGCGGTCCACAATGGGAGCGAGTGGGCGCCGGCGGTCAAGATCTCGGATTCGCCCGAGAAGGTCCCGAACCCGGGTGACAAGCGTGTCTGGCGCCTCTACGGGAAGGATGGCTATGCGGTGGCCGACCTCCTGGGTCTCAGCAACGAGTGTCCCACGGAGGGCGATCCCATCGTGCTCCACCATCCGGACCGACCTGAGACGCGGAGAACCCTCGCCTCGGGAGACCTGACGGAGGTCGAGCCCCTGCTGGTCGACATCCTGGACGACGGTCGGCTCGTGTGCGAGTCCCCCTCGATCGAGCAGATGCGCGAGGCCCGCGAGGCCGACCTCGACCGTCTTCACCCGGGCGTGAGGCGCCTCATCAACCCGCACCTCTACCATGTGTCGCTCACCACCGGGCTCCGGAAGCTCAAGACCGACCTCATTCGGTCGACCAGCGCCGGGACTCTCGACTGGGGAGCGCGGGGCTCCCACCTTCGCTGAAGCTTCGGTGGGCATGGAACCCCCGCGCTCCGAATACGAACCCCTCCTGCGTCGGGCTGGCTCCTTGCCCCGCTCCGCGGGGCTTCACGCCTCTCCAGCGAGGGGATTCATCCCCTCGCTGATTGCCAGACGCGTCGATCGCGATGCGGCCGAGAAGACCAACACAAGGAGACACCCCATGACCTTCCCCTGCCTGCCCCCCTCGGAGGTCGAGGTTCCGGAGATCACCTTTCAGGACCACGTCGACCTTCCCCCCGCCGACACGGCCCTCGTCATCGTCGACATGCAGAACGACTTCGTCAGTGAGGGCGGAAGCCTGGTGGTTCCCGCGGCAGCGGAGACTGTACCCCGCATTCAGGAACTCCTGGAGTCCGCGAGATCGGCCGGCGTCCGTGTCGCCTTCACGCAGGACACCCACCTCGAAGGGGACTCGGAATGGGAGATCTGGCCCGCGCACGTCCATGAGGGGTCCTGGGGATGGGGCATCATCGATAAACTGAGGCCACGCGAGCAGGAGCTGGTGTGCAGGAAGAGCCGGTACGACGCCTTCTACGACACCTCGCTGGACCACTACCTCAGCCGGGCGTGGAAGGTGCAGCACCTCGTCATCGTCGGCACGGTCTCGAACATCTGCGTGCTTCACACCGCGGCCTCGGCGGGGCTCAGGTGGTTCCACATCGTGGTCCCGGCCGACGCCATCTCCGCCCTCACGCCATTCGACCAGGCGTCGACCCTGCGCCAGGTCTCCACCCTCTACAACGGCGACGTCGTACGCTCGACCGCGGACGTTCGGTTCCAGGAATAGAAACGCAAGAGGGCCCGAGCGCAGATCCTCCTCCTCGCTCGGGCCCCGTATTTTTGCTCTACTTTGGTACTGCCGTCCCCTACATCGTCGGCATGATATCCTCCGGAGCCTCGTACTCGGCCGCACCGGAAATCGCTTCAGGCCGAATCGCGTACGCCCCGGCAGGAACAACAAAGAAAGCCGTGTTCCGCCTCTCCTTCACCTGTGCGTTGTACTCCACCTCTCCGTCCCCACTCCTGATGCTCCAAGCCCCCGGAGTCAGACCGGTCACCAGCAGCTGGCGTTCCCCCTCGCCCTTCACCTCCACTTCGAACCCCTGCTCCAGTAGTGCGCCCGTCCGGCTCAGGACCACGGCCCGATCGGCCAGCGTAAGAACGAAGGCCGCGGGAAGCTCCACCAGGTCCACGGGCAGCTCCGGCACCCCCTCCTCGGACATCTGCATCACCGTGAGGAACACATCGTTGGCGCGCGGCTCGGATGGTGAGATCATCACCCGATGGCCGTTCGCCTCCGGCCGGTCGGGCTTGGGCGCGGTGTAGTATTGCCCGAACACGCTGCTCGCGTCCTCACCGCTCAGGATCTCCAGACTCCGTTCGTCCGGCGTCGGGCGCAACATGCGCAGATCGACCTTCCCCGTGCCCCCCTCGTTGCTGT
>JASLMQ010000035.1 GCA_030746455.1 Candidatus Latescibacterota bacterium | reverse complement strand
ATCAGCAATCCGCGCTGAGATCCCAGGTCATCGCCTATTCCGAAGATGTCGGATCCCGCGGCGGCGGCCACCCGTCCGTCCTCCGATGCCGCGTCGGCAACCGCCTCAAGGAAGGGCCCGAGCCAATCCTCACGCAGCGCCAGATCGACGAAGAACTGCTCCCGTCCCCTCAGACCGAAAGGCGTTTCGAAGTCGCTCGCCCATCCGATAGCCATAGCGGCGTGGCCGGAGGCGTGGACCGCATCGACCTGGCCCTTGATGGTGTCGAGATCGGCACGCGTCGGCCGCCACGGTGTCATGAGGTCGCGAACCTCGTCGGGTGAGGACACGCCCCCCATTCGCTTCTGCCAGTCCCCGTCCATCTCCCGTCTGGGGAGATCCACGCTTCGCACGTCGTGCTGGAAACAGTCGCGCGGGTGCCTACCCATCCGCTCCTGGAACAGATCCAGGGTGGACTCGTTGTAGGTCCCGATTGCCACGTCGTAGAGCGCCCGAGGCACGCGATCGGGCAGCCCCCGGTCCAAGACCGCCCTGACCCGTTCCAGCCCGGTCATCGGTGTGCCCCCTCAGGGACGCTTGTACGGAAACCAGTCGTCGATCTCGGCACTCGACAGCTCGACCAGAAATTCGGCGAGGGCCTCCGCATTGGCTTCAGTGACGGCCTTCCCCTTCTCCGCAGAGGACTCACGGGTCTCGCCTCCTGCGCTTCTGGGCAGGTAGAGGTGCCAGGGACGCACGAAACTAGCGTGCTTGAGACCCTCGAAGGCCGGTACCGACACCGGGAAGTCCTCCAGCCTGTCCTCCCGAACCAGGTCGGGCCGGATCCAGAGCATCCGGGAGGTCTCGGATTCCCCACCGTGGCTGCTGGGATGCACGATCGGGTTCTCGAAGTCCGGCGGAGGCTGCGGGGAGGCCAGGCAGACGAAGGGCATATCGTCCATACCGGAAATCTCGCGAAGCGCCGCGGGCACGGTCTCGCTATTACCGCCATGCCCGTTCACGATCACCACCTTGCGGATCCCGTCCTGGCGGCACTGGGTCACGATGTCCACGATGACCGTCATCAGCGTCCTGATGCCGATCCTGAGGGCGAACGGCAGCTCCCGGAAGTTCGCATTGTTGGTGATGGGTAACGATGGGTACAGGAGCACGCGCGCGCCTCGGGCGTTCGCGGCCTCCACGGCAATCCGTGCCAGCCGGGTCACCTGCCAGGTGTCGGTGCCGTAGGGCAGGTGGGGTCCGTGGGGCTCGGTGGATCCCAGGGGCAGCACCACCACCTCCGGGTCGAACCCACGGACCTCCTCCATCGTCATCTCTTCGAGCAATCCCGGGAACGCAGCACGAGTCTCCACAGCGGCTTCCCTCTCCCTTTGCTGTACAGCTTGTTAAGAGCCCTGGACGCTTCGCCTGCGCGTCTGACGCATGGCAGCCCCAAGGCTCTGTTCGATCCTCCCGCACATCTCGTCGATCTCCGCTTCCGTGGCGATCAGGGCCGGTGCCACGGCGAACCAGCACGGGTCGATCCGCATAATCAGGCCGTTCTCCAAGGCGGTTTGCTTCAGGGCTCGCCCGAGCTCCGGGAAGGGCTCGCGCGTCTCCGGGTCTCTGACCAGCTCCACCCCCCTGAGCATGCCCTTCCCACGGACCTCGCCAACGACCCCGGACGACTTCAGCTCCTCCAGCCTGTTTGCCAGGTGTGCCCCGAGAGTTCGTGCCTCGTCGTGTAGCCCGTTCTCGACGATCTCATCGATCACGGCGATCCCCGCGGCACACGCCACAGGGTGGCCCGCGAAGGTGTGTCCGTGCGAGAAGTGCACGTTGCTCTCGGCCGGACCGTAGAACGCCTCCCCCATATCTTGCCGGGCCATCATCGCGCCCAGTGGGACGCTCCCGCTCGACAGGCCCTTCCCGCCGCATATGATGTCGGGTGTCGTGCCGAAGGCCTGGGCCGCGAACATCGCGCCCGTGCGTCCCATCGAGGTGATCACCTCATCGAAGATGAGCATCACGTGGTGACGGCTGCAGACCTCGCGAAGGATTTGGAAGTACTCATCCGTCGGCGTAATCGTGCCGCCCGTGTTGCAGATCGGCTCCACGATGACGCCCGCCACCGTCTCTGGATCCTCGCTCGTGATCACATCCTCGACCGTCTGTGCCGAGAATCTGTTGCACTCGTCCCAGGACGCGAACCGGTCACGGTAGTGCGAGGGTGGAAAGACCTTGAGAAACCCGCTCAGGTGGGGCTCGAACGGGGCCTTCCTGGGCCCGGTGCCGCTCGCGGCCATGGCTCCGAAGGTGCCGCCGTGGTAGCCCAGGTAGTTGCTGATGAACTTGTGCTTGCCCGGGTGGCCGGTCTGCTTGAAGTATTGGCGGGTGAACTTGATCGCCGACTCGATCGACTCGGACCCTCCACTGAAGGGTTTGATGAAGTCCAGACAATCCGGCGTCACGCTCCCCAGCCTCTCGATGAAGTCCAGTGTTACAT
>JASLMQ010000034.1 GCA_030746455.1 Candidatus Latescibacterota bacterium | reverse complement strand
CGGCTGGTCGGACGAGCTGCCGCAGACGGATTTCGACGGCGAGCACGTGCGGCTCAAGGACTTGTGGGCGCGTGCGGCGACCCAGATCTTCACAGAGGGCATCTCACCCGAGATGCACGATGAGTTCGCGATCCGGTACGAGAAACGGCTGCTCGAACGATTCGGCCTGAGCTGCTACGGCTGCTGTGAGCCGCTGGACAACAAGATGCACGTGGTGCGTAAGATCGAGAACCTGCGGCGTGTGTCGATGAGCCCCTGGGTGGACGTGGCGCGGGCATCTGAGGCGGTGGGGAAGGATTACGTGTACACCCACAAGCCCAACCCGACGATCGTGAGTATGGAGACCTGGGACCCTGAGCTGGCGCGGAACGATCTCCGAGATACCTTCGAGAAGACCCGGGAGAACGTGCTGGAGATGAATCTGCAGGACCTGCACACGGTGCGGGGCGAGCCGCGGCGGCTCACGGAGTGGACGGCGATGGCGATGCAGATGGCGGAGGAATACGCCTAGAATCAGAAGCAACCACAGATGAGCACAGATAGACACGGATGCAGTAGCCTGGGAGGCCCCACCAGCCGTGGTGGGACCATCACGACTGTGGAGGCATGAGAACATGGATTTGAGAACCGTGAGTGTGCTGGATGAGGCGAAGTCGCGGTCGATCAGTCCTGAGAATTTCACGGGTGAAAAGGGTAAGGGAGGCATGGCGACGACGGGAACGGGAGAGGCCTGCGCGCGCGATCTCGGGCAGGGATGGAAGGTGTCGCCATCCATTCGGATCCAGGCGGGTACGACCTTCGAGCTGGCCGACATCGCCGGCCCCGGGACGATCGAGCAGATCTGGATGACCGCGACAGGGAACTGGCGGTTCAGCATCCTTCGGATCTACTGGGACGACCAGGAGCATCCCTCGGTGGAGTGCCCGGTGGGCGACTTCTTCGCGTCCGGGTGGGGCCAGTTCAGTCCCGTGTCCTCCCTCGCGGTGTGCGTGAACCCGGGAAGCGCCTTCAACTGCTACTGGCCGATGCCGTTCCGCAAGCGGTGCCGGGTCACGTTCGAGAACATCGCAGAAGAGGATATGACCCTTTACTACCAGATCAACTACTCGCTGGGAGACGTCGACGAGAACGCGGCCTACTTCCACGCGCAGTTCCGTCGGGTCAATCCTCTGCCCTACAAGGAGGTGTGCACGATCTTGGATGGCGCGCAGGGGCGAGGTCGGTACGTGGGGACCTACATGGCTTGGGGGGTGAACAACTCCGGGTGGTGGGGCGAAGGCGAGATCAAGTTCTATCTGGATGGAGACGCAGAGTTCCCCACGATCTGCGGAACGGGGACCGAAGACTACTTCTGCGGGTCCTACAACTTCGAGAACAAGGAGACGGGGCAGTACCAGGAGTTCACGACGCCCTACGCGGGCATGCCGCAGGTCTTGCGGCCCGATGGGGTCTACCGATCCCAGACGCGGTTCGGCCTGTACCGCTGGCACCTCACGGATCCCGTTCGGTTCGACGAGGACGTGAGGGTCACGATGCAGGCGCTGGGATGGCGCAGCGGACGACGCTACCTGCCGCTACAGGACGATATCGCCTCGGTGGCCTACTGGTACCAGACGCTGCCGACCGCGCCGTTCCCGGAGCTGCCGGGGAAGGATGGGCTAGAGATTATCTAGAGCAAACAGGGCGGAACCACAGAAGAACTCGGTGTCCATCGGTGTGCATCGGTGGTAAGGTCTTGACGTCTTGAGGCTAACCTCGCTGCGCGGCCGCCCAGGCGCGGAGGGATTCGGGCACGTCGGGTACCTCGGCGAAGCGGACCTCGAGTCCGGACCCATCGCCCCGAACGGACAGATCCTGGTCGTCGATACGCAGGCCAGAGAACGCCTCATCGTCGTCCTCGATTCGCACCTCGCCCGGTGCCGGTTCCGATACCTGATAGATCGGCCCGGGCTCGCGCGTGGCCGCAAGCAGCGTTGCCAGGCAGGCCGATCCCCCGGCCTCGATCTCTGGCATGCGGAACATCAGCTTGGTCAGGGGGAACGAGGCGTAGGGATACGCCCCGCTCTCGGTTGTTCGCTTCCAGTCCGCCGACTGGTCTGTCACCCCCTGCTTGGCCCCCCAGCCCGACGCGCTGCTCACATCCATGTAGACCCCCTGCTGGTCCAGGCGGAACCCCGCCTCGCCCCTAGTCGCACTCCCCGGGCAGTTCCACTCGATGTGGGCGGCCTCCAAGCCGGGCCGGCCCACGTGGACCCGGTCGATCACCAGGACGAATCGACCCGCCATCACCAGCAGCGTGCGGAACCAGTCCACGCCACCGTAACCTGCGACGACGCCGGTCGCGTAGGCGAGGTCGCCGACCTGGCCCTTCTGAAGCAGCCCGCTGCATGGTGGCAGATCATCCACGATGGCGCCGTCCTTCAGCAGGACGAGCATGTTGTGGTCCTCGGGACCGCGTACCCGCGTGTTGAACGACGTGTTGATGTTCGTCACCCCTGCCCGCCTGCCATACCCGTTCGACACCACCCAGTGCCGATCCAGATGGTTGAGCCGCACGATTCCGTTCACGTCGTTGTGGCTGTGTGAGATCTTCCCATTTCCCACGCCCTCGAACAGCAGGTAGTGGTCGTCGTCTGCCCACCCACTGCGGAACGCGAGTTTATCGAAGGCGTGAGCCTCGGGAAAGCCGCCGCAGTACTCCTCCCGGAAACGCGGGTCGAGCGGCGCTTGCTCCCATACTCCCGTTTTGGGGGAATCGGTCTCTCCGCAGGCGGCCCGTATGCCGGGGATGCCCTGGCTCGGCGACCTTGTGTAGTGGTGCTCGCGTCTGAACATCTCAGTGACATACCATACGAGGGTTGGGTCCTCCTTCTGGCTGGACGCGAGTATCGCGAGCGTGTCCGTGATGCCGTTCCGCAGACTCAGGTTGGTGTCGCCGTAATCCACGGGCCGGAAGTAGTTATCGCTGGCGATCACCTGACGCATCGCGGCCTGCCTGAGGCAGTCTTCGCCAAACAGATCGAGCCGTCGCCCGGTGAATGCGCTGTAGCTGGCGGCGTGCTCGAAGGCCGTCTGTTCGTAGGTGTTCGCGTTCTCCTTCTGCTTAAACCGGTTCCAGATTCCCCCGCTGAACACGGCATCCGTGTGCTCCCGCCAATCCGATACGTCCTCCACCACGCCGTACCTGCCGTAATACTCGGATGCGATCATCAGTGATCGCGCGGCAAATGTCTCGTGGTTGTGCCGTGTGGGCGCGTTCGGCTGGATCGGCCAGATCTTGCGGGTGTATTCGTATGAGGACCGCACGCACGCCAGCAGCAGGTTGGCCAGGATCAACCGGTCGTCGTCGGTGAACGCCGGCTCGTGCTCCAACCGCGAGAAGTAGAGCACCAGGTGGCCGATCCGGAAGTCCAGGTCCGCGGGATAGCTCGCCCCCTCGGGCGTCTTGAGGTAGTAGTCGGCCAGCCGGAACAGCAGCTCGCGAAAGAGCCGCAAGGCATTTGGGTCCGCAGACAGCTGGTAGTAGCGTCCGCATCCTATGGCGATGTCGATGGGCGCCGAGTTGTACAGATTCACCTCGGGCCCGCCGCTGTCCAGCCCCTTCGCGATCACCTCGGAGAGCGCCACCAGTTCGGACGGTGTCTCCACCGCTTGCCCCTCGAACCTGGGAATTCCCTTGGATAAACCGGACGCGAAGGCCTCCCACGTTGGGAAATGTTCACGCATCTCGTTTCCCGGGCTGACGCGGTGGATGTGGCGCAGCACGACCCTATTTGCGTCTCCGGAGAGCGCCTTGGTGAGGCAGGCTAGGGCCTCGTCCCGGCAGGACTCGGAGGTGGCCGCTTGCACCACCGCGTGTCCAGATCCATCCAGCCCCGCGTGCGTCGTCACCAACCATCCGCCTTCCCCGGGCACGATCGCATCGGCGAAGAAGGTCTGGAATCGCAGGGCCAGGTCCATCGCCAACCGGTTCTCGTGGGCGCCGCCGAACACCACGACGTGCCCTGCCTCCAACAGACTCGGGTCGGCCTCCGTGTCCCCAACAAGGGGGAGGTCCACGCCAGATTCTTCGGAGACCGCGTCGACGAACGCCTGCGCGATCTCTCGCTCGGCATCGGGGGCAACCACCGTGGCCGCGGGCTTTCTTCCCTCGGCGAGCAGGACATCGCGGTGTCGCGGCAGAGGCGCCTCGATATCCAGCGCGGGGAACGACCAGAGGTCCTGCGCGTCGAGAGCCTTCTTGAGGCCCTGGATCCCGTCCCTCTCGAGGGCGTCGCGCTGTGTGTCGTCTAGATCCACCACCGTGAGCTTGCGTACGGTCCACCCCTCTTCCTCCAGGTGCTGCCGGAAGCAATACCCGCGCTGCGTGAGTGCGTCATACAGGGACATAGGACTCCTCCCTTGATGCGGCATCGATATGGTGTGTGGAACTGCCGGAAGTGTACGGCGTCTCGGCCGGAAACACCAGTACTTACGTCGCCCACAGGCAAGGCCCGGGGAACCTGAATGCCCTGCGCACAGACCATTTGGTTCAGACGCTCAACCGGCTTATCATGGCACGAAATGGAGGAGGCAATCTGTGAGCACGGACCCAAGTGTCGAGGCGTTGGACCGGGCCGCCGACGCCCCCGTCCTGAAGCTGGACGGGCTGGATGCGCCGGTGGCGATCGAGTCGATCCAGCTGCTGAGAAAAGACCGTGAGTACTACGTGCTCGCGCGATCCACGGACGGGGCGGAGGGTCTGGCCTTTACGAACGGCCGAGCACCCTACCTCCATCCCATTCTGAACCTGTTGGTGACGCCTTACTTCATCGGCAAGGATGCGCGCGACCTCGAGGCGCACCTGTGGGGCGTATATCGACATAGCAGCAACTACAAGCTCCTGGGTCAGGCGCTCTGGTGCCCTGTCGCCTGGGTCGAGTTCGCGTTGCTTGACATGCTGGGCAGGATCGCTGGCAAGTCGATCGCGGAGCTCATGGGTGGGGCGGTCCGAGAGTGGGTCCCGTTCTACGTGGCGAGCGGGCGCCGGGACAGCACGCCGGAGGAGGAAGTCGACTACCTGCAGAGCCTGGTCGATGAGACCGGGGCAAAGGCCGTCAAGTTCCGGATCGGGGGACGCATGAGCCGGAACAAGGACGCCTCGCCCGGCCGAACGGAGACGCTCATCCGGCGCTCGCGCGAGGTCCTGGGCGACGGGATCGACATCCACGCGGACTCCAACAGCTCCTACGACCCCCCTCTTGCCATCGAGGTCGGCCGCATGCTGGAACAGATCGGAGCCGTGTATTTCGAGGAGCCCTGCCCCTTCGATCACCTCGAGAATACCAAGGCCGTTGCCGACGCGCTGGACATCCCGGTCTCGGGCGGCGAACAGGAGTCGAGCCAGCGCCGGTTCCGATGGATGATCGCCAACCGGGGCGTGGACATCGTCCAGCCCGACCTCCACTACTATGGCGGTCTCATCCGGTCGACCCGCGTCGCCCGGATGGCGGAGGTCCTCGGGATGCCTACGACGGTGCACATCTCGGGCGGCCTCGGGTTCATGTACATGCTGCACTTCGCGTCCTACACCCCGGACATCGGGCGGTATCAGGAGTACAAGCGGGGCATCGAGCGGTACTGCGACTGGTTCGATCCGGCGCTGGAGATCCGAGATGGATCCCTGTCCGTGCCGAATGGACCTGGCACGGGGGTCAGGGACATACGGGCGATTGTGGAGGGCGCCAAGAGAGTCGAGTGAAGCTCCAGCGCAGGATGTGACACTGCAGAGAATCCATCGGGAGGATGCTGTCCATGGCAAGGATCTGCGATTCGCACTGCCACCTCAAGCACGGCAACGTCTATCGGACCGAATACGATCCCGCACGGATCGTCGAGATCATGGACGAGGCGGGAATCGACAAGTCGGTGGTCTTCGCGATGTCCACGACCTCTGAGCACGCGACGAGTATGGCCCACGAAGCGGCACAGAGGTTCCCGGACCGGCTGATCCCCTATGCATACGCCCTGCCGCACATCGCCGATTCGGCTATCGTGCATATTGAACGGGGTGTGCGGGACCTCGGGTTCCGCGGCATCAAGATGCACGTGGGAGAGGTGAGCCTGACTGACTATATCATCGATCCGGTCTTCGAGCTGGCCGCTGGCTATGGTGTGCCTTGCCTGGTCGACTTCGGCGGACGGATCGACGCGGCGCGCCGCATCCTGAAGTCCTTTCCCAAGACAACCATCATCATGGCCCACTTCGGGAGATACCTCTGCACGGACCGGAACGTGGTGGAGAACCAGATCGCTCTGGCAGTCGAGCACGAGAACGCGGTGCTCGACACCAGCGGGGTGCTGCTGCCGTGGGCGGTTCCCGAGGCCGTGCGCAAGGTGGGGTCGGATCGTATCGTCTTCGCGGTGGATGGCCCGTATCCCTACGACCATACGACCGAGGTGGAGTTCGCGACGGTGGAGATCGAGCGTATACGGTCACTGCCAATCCCTGAGAAGGACAAGGAGAATATCTTCTGGAATACCATTGCGCGAATCCTCAAATTGTAGCCTGGATTGAGAGGACGTGTAACCACAGCGAACACGGAGATCACAGAGGAGAGACCATGGGTGGAGATATGATCAGCGCGTCGGAGATTGAGGCCGGGATGGCCCACGTCGCGGCGTCACCGAAGGACGCGGGAAGGATAGAGGCGATCTTCATACGCCCGGAGAGCGACCAGCGGAAGGCGCTGCAGGAGGCGCACCTCACGTCCGAGGGAGGTGTGGACGGGGACAGATGGAGCAGATCGGGCACAGAAGAGAAGCCGCCTGACCCGCGCGGTCAGGTATCGCTGATGAACGTGCGGGTGCTCGACCTGATTGCGCCGGACAAGGAGAGGTGGCCGTTGGCGGGTGACAACCTCATCGTCGACCTGGACCTTGGCGTGGAGAACCTCCCGGTGGGGCAGCGTCTCACCCTCGGGGAGGTGGTGCTCGAGGTGACCGAGGTGCCGCACCCGGGCTGCAAGAAGTTCCTGGCGCGATACGGCAAGGACGCGCTGGGTTACATCAATGCGAAGGAACGGACGGATCTGCGTCTGCGGGGCGTGTTCGCGAAGGTGATCGAACCGGGGACCGTCAGCGTGGGCGACACCATCGGCAAGGTGGAATAGGCAAAGGGGGACGGAGAAATGGCTGAGCAGAGCACCATGCTTGTGATGGTGAAGGACTGCCCCGGATACGAGAGGAACCTCGCGAACTGCCCCTGTGAGAGCACCGACTGTGAGCGGCGGGGGATCTGCTGCGAGTGCGTGCTGAACCACCGCGCCAAGGGTAACAAGCCGGCCTGTCTGCGGTGAGGGCCTCGTCCCCGCTATCGCCACCAGCGGCCGACAGACACGTGACAGGAGAACATGGACAGCGCGAAGGAAATCCGCCGCCGGATGCTCGCCTTCCAGAGGAACGAGATCACCGAGTACCACGTGTACCTGCTTCTTGCCCGGGCGGCGAAGAGCCCTCAGAACCGGCAGGCCCTCGAGAGGATCGCGAACGACGAGCTCGAACATTCGCGGTTCTGGGAGGGGATGACGGGGGAGGCCGTCCGGCCAAGCAGGCTGAGCATTTGGAAGCACTATCTGATCAGCCGGCTCCTGGGACTTACCTTCGGCTGCAAGCTGATGGAGAAGGGCGAAGGAAACGCGCAGCGCCAGTACGAGCGCATGCGCGATCACGTTCCCGAGGTCGACGAGCTGATCCGGTCGGAAGCCGAGCACGAGCACACGATCCTTGGCTTCCTGGACGAGCAGCGGCTGCGCTACACGGGCTCCATCGTGTTGGGCCTGAGCGATGCGCTTGTGGAGTTGACAGGGGCGCTTGCGGGGCTCACGCTGGCCCTGCGAAACAACCGGCTGATTGCCCTGACGGGACTGATCACGGGCATTGCGGCGGCCATGTCGATGGCGGCGTCCGAGTACCTCTCCACCAAGGCCGAGGGGACGACGGACAGCCCGTTCAGGGCGGCGTTCTACACGGGCAGCGCCTACATCGTGACCGTGCTCCTGCTCGTCGTGCCCTACCTCTTCCTCGGAAGCCCATACTGGTCTCTCGGCTGCACCATGGGCACCGCGATTCTGATCATCGCGGTCTTCAACAGCTACATGGCTGTCGCGACGGATATGAGCTTCCGGTCCCGTTTCCTGGAGATGGCGGGCCTGTGCGTCGCCGTGGCCTCCCTGAGCTTCCTGGTGGGATACCTTGTGCGGGCGTTCCTGGGGGTTGATGTCTGAGGGAGAGTCAAGAGCGTAACTACGAAATACGGTAGAGTAGAGAGGGGTGAGTAGCCCCTCCCCCTCG
>JASLMQ010000033.1 GCA_030746455.1 Candidatus Latescibacterota bacterium | reverse complement strand
CGTCGTTGCGAGAGCGTGTGCACTACCACGGTGAGAAGACACCCGTGTTCGATACCTTCGGGATCGAGGAGGAGATCGAGAAGTGCGCCGAGCGCAAGGTCTGGCTCAAGGGCGGCGGCTACCTGGTCTTCGATCACACAGAGGCCCTCGTGGCCATCGACGTGAACAGTGGACGCTACGTCGGCCGTCGGGACCAGGAGGAAACGGTCCTGAAGATCAACCTGGAAGCCGCAAAGGAGATCGCCCGCCAGCTGAGGTTGAGGGACATCGGCGGCATCATCGTGATCGACTTCATCGATATGGACAACCGCCAGAACCGCAGGAAGGTCGAGGAGGAGTTCCGCCAGGCCATCAGACGGGACCGGTCCAGACCAAGGACCTCTGAGTTGAGCGATTTCGGGTTGATGGAAATGACCCGTCAGCGCGTTCGGCCGAGCCTGCTCTTCACCTTCAGCGAAGCCTGCCCGACCTGCCGGGGAACGGGCCGCGTGGCCAGCCGGGATACGACACTGGCGCGGATCGAACGGTGGCTCAAACGCTCGCGAGCCGCAGCGACCGAGCGTCGGCTGACGGTCCGGGTCAATCCGACCGTGGGAGGCTTCCTGATGGAGAACCGGAAGGAGCGGCTGAAGCGAATTCGGCGGTCCACCCGCGTGTGGGTCAATGTAGAGTCGGACCCTGAACTCCCGGTCGACGCCTACCGCATCTTCTCACGCAGACGAAACACCGATATCACCGACAAGTTTAAGACTTGACAGAATCGCCGGATTTCGTTATTCTAAGCCGTTTAGTGCAACTCGAGGCCTGCCTGAGCGGAACGGCTGCTCACGCCGGCCCTTTTCAGTCTCTGCGGTTTGGCAGCATTGGAATGGAGGGCCAGACCTGGGTCTGGCCGTCGGAGGGATTTCAGATGTATGCAGTTGTGGAAGTTGCCGGCAGCCAGGTCAAGGTCAAGGAAGGAGACCGTGTTCGCGTCTCTCGTCTGGGCTCGCAGGCCGGCGACAAGATCGACCTCGATCGGATTCTGCTCGTTGCTGATGACGGGCAGACCCGAGTGGGAACGCCCTGGGTCGAGGGCGCATCTGTCCAGGCCAGCGTCCTCGGACATGGGCTCGGCGACAAGGTTCTGGTGTTCAAGATGAAGCGCCGGAAAGGCTATCGACGCAAGAATGGCCACCGGCAGCCGTTCACCGAGCTCCAGATCGACGGGATCTCGGCGGGCTCTCCCCCGGAGGGAAGCAAGGAGGCCGAAGATGGCGCATAAGAAGGGTGTCGGAAGCTCGCGCAACGGACGCGACAGCCAGGGACAGCGCCTGGGGGTTAAGGCCTTTGGCGGTCAGTTCGTGACAGCTGGCAGCATCATCATCCGCCAGAGGGGAACACGCATCCATCCCGGCCGGAATGTGGCCCGGGCCAAGGACGACTCCCTCTTCGCGCTCACCGATGGGATCGTCACCTTCGGACACCTCGGCAAGAAGCGCAAGCAGGTCAGCATCACCGAAAAGGCGGAGTAGAGCGGCGTGAAGATAGCGGTCGTCGGTGCCGGGCACGTTGGGGCGACCTCCGCACATCTGATTGCCCGTGAGGAGCTTGCCCGAGAGGTCGTACTCCTGGACGTGGAGGAGGGCGTCGCCAGGGGCAAGGGGTTGGATCTCGCTGAATCCTCGCCTGTGGAAGGCTTCGATTCCCGGGTCGTGGGTTCGGGTGATCCCAGCGATTTGTCGGGGGCACAGCTGGTCGTCGTCACTGCGGGGATTGCCCGTAAGCCGGGGATGAGCCGCGAGGACCTCCTCGCGACCAACGCCGGAATCGTGCGGTCGGTGAGTGACGACATCCGCCGATACGCACCCGGGGCCATCGTCGTCGCCGTGACGAACCCGCTCGACACGATGGCCTACGTGGCCTTCAAGGCCACAGGATTCCCACCCCCCCGTGTGGTGGGCATGGCGGGCATACTCGACTCGTCTCGCTTCAGATATTTCATCGCCCGGGAGCTTGACGTCTCCGTAGAGGATGTGACCGCCTTCGTTCTGGGTGGCCACGGCGACGAGATGGTGCCGCTTCCACGCTACTCCTCCGTCGCCGGCATCCCCATCACCGAACTGCTGGACAACACCGCGATCGACAGCCTGGTGGAGCGTACGCGGAACGGTGGCGCGGAGATCGTCGGCCACCTGAAGACGGGCAGCGCATATTATGCCCCTGCGGCCGCAGTTGCAGAGATGGCCACAGCGATTCTCCGCGACAAGAAGCGCATCCTGCCCTGCGCGGCCTACCTGACCGGGCAGTACGGAGTCTCGGGGCTGTTCATGGGAGTGCCGGTCAAGCTCGGCAGGAGCGGGGTCGAGGAGATCATCGAGATCGGGCTGACGCCAGACGAGGCCTCGGCATTCCAGGCATCGGCACAGGCGGTCCGCACGAGCGTGGAGCAGATCGAGATGGCGTAGCGGCGTCAAGGGACGTCAAGACTTCCAGACCGGGGGCCAAGCGACTCCGGTCTTTTCTGTTACCCAGCGTGCTGTGGCCGGCCTGGGTCCCCTTTCGCGTCTTTCGCGCATTTCGTAGTTCCGGTTCTCAGTGATCCAGGGTGAAGCCATGGCCAAACGACGCATACTCATCATCGACGATGAGCCGAACCTCCTCGAGAGCTTCAAGATTGGGCTCGAGATCAAGAACTACGCCGTCACGATCGCCTCCAGCGGCTCGGAAGCGCTGAGCATATGCGAAGAGAAGAACTTCGATGCGGTCCTTCTTGACGTGCGGATGCCCGGGATGGACGGCCTGGAGACCCTGCAGAAGCTCAAGCAGCTCCGGCCCGACCAGGTCGTGATCATGCTGACCGCCCACGGCAGTCTCGAAAGCGCCGTGGAAGCCGGTCGCCAGGGTGCCGACGACTACCTGGAGAAGCCCTCCGCGCCCGAGGCGGTCGATTTGCGGATCCGGAACGCCCTGGACCGTTGGAGCCTCGCCGAAGAGAACCGGAACCTGCGATCGCAATTGAGGGAGCGCTACCACTTCGAGGGTCTGGTCGGGAACAGTCCCCCCATGCAGGAAGTCTATTCGCTGATGGAGCGGATTGCATCGACCGAGAGCACCGTGCTGATCACCGGAGAAACCGGCACGGGAAAGGAGCTGGTCGCGCGGGCCGTCCACCACAACGGGCCCCGCGCCGACGGACGCTTCTACGCCCTGCACTGTGCTGCGATCCCCGAAGAGCTGCTCGAAAGCGAGCTCTTCGGGCACGAGAAGGGCGCCTTCACGGGAGCCGTCTCACAGAAGGTCGGCATCTTCGCTGCGGCCGACGGAGGCACCCTCGTCCTCGACGAGGTGGGGGAGATGAGCCTGGCCGCGCAGGTTCGACTCCTGCGGGTCCTTCAGGAGAAGGAATTCACCCCCGTGGGTTCGACCACGCCCAGGACCACCGACGTCCGTCTGATTGCGGCCACCAACCGGGATCTCATGGAAGGTGTACAGGAAGGCCGGTTCAGGGAGGACCTCTTCTACCGGCTGAACGTCATCGAGATCCCGATGCCGGCCCTCCGGGACAGGCGCGACGACGTGCCCCTCCTGGCGAACCACTTCCTTTCAAGGCTCACGGGGACAGACGACGCAGAGTTCGCGCTGTCGGAGGAAGCGATGGCCCGCCTGATCCGGCACGACTGGCCGGGCAACGTGCGCGAGCTGGAGAACGCCATTGAGCGTGCGGTTGCCCTCGCCGCGACCGAAGCCATCGAGGCCGCCGACCTGCCCGCGGTCCTTCGGGAGGACGGCCCGGCCTCGCTGGCCGGCGGCGGCTACTCCCATCTCTCGCTCCAGGAAGCACGCGAGGGCTTCGAGCAGGCCTACATCTCGGAGGCCTTGACCAAGACGGGCGGGAACATCACCCACGCCGCCAAGATGGCCGGGATCGCGTGGCAGAACTTCCATCAGAAGCTCAAGAAGTACGGGATAGACGCGAAATCGTTCGCCAAGAAGTAAGGTCGGCGACCTTCACCATAGCAGCGGCCCTCCCGAAGCATTCGGGAGGGCCGCTGTCGTCTGTGGTCAGTGGTCTGTGGTCAGTTCTTCAGCAACGCCCTCAACACCGTCTGCAGAATCCCCCCGTTCTTGTAGTAGTCGACCTCCACCGGGGTGTCGATGCGAACAGTCGCCTGGAAGGTCTGCGAGGCGCGGTCCTCGGACCTGGCCGTAACGGCCACCGTCTGGAGAGGGCTCAGGTCTTCGTCGATCCCCGCAACATCGTAGACCTCCCGTCCCGTCAATCCCAGCGACTCGGGGTTCTCGCCATCGGCGAACTGAAGCGGAAGCACCCCCATCCCCACCAGGTTGCTTCGGTGGATCCGCTCATAGCTCTCCGCCAGGGCGGCACGCACACCGAGGAGCCCGGGTCCCTTGGCAGCCCAGTCGCGCGAGGATCCCGTGCCGTACTCCTTCCCGGCGATCACGATCAACGGGGTTCCCTCATCACGATAGCGCATGGCCGCGTCGTAGATGCTCATCTCCTCGCCGCCCGGGAGGTGCACCGTCACCCCGCCCTCGATCCCGGGCACAAGCAGGTTCCGGATCCGGATGTTGGCGAAGGTTCCCCGCATCATCACCTCGTGGTTCCCCCGCCTCGAGCCGTAGGAGTTGAAGTCCTTGGGTTCCACCCCGTGCTCGATGAGATACCGGCCGGCCGGACTATCCACCGCGATGCTCCCCGCCGGCGAGATGTGGTCGGTGGTAACCGAGTCCCCCACCATGGCCAGCACCCGGGCGCCCGTGATGCTCCCCACGGCCCGAGGCTCAGGCGACAGGTCCACGAAGAACGGGGGCTCCTGGACATACGTGCTCTCGGCGCTCCAGGTAAACAACTCCGCCGACTGGCCCGTGATGGCGTTCCACATCTCGTTGCCTTCCGACACGTTGCCGTACTGATTCTGGAACATCTCCGGCTTGAGGGAATGCGAGACCGTGTCGGCGATCTCCTTCTGACCGGGCCAGATCTCCTTGAGATACACGGGCTTTCCGTCCGAGCCGGTCCCGATCGGATCCTGTGCCAGATCCACGTCCACCGTTCCCGCCAGCGCATAGGCCACGACCAGCAGAGGCGACGCCAGGTAGTTCGCCTTCGTGTGCGGGTTGATGCGCCCCTCGAAGTTCCGATTCCCGCTCAACACCGAAGCCGCCACCAGATCGCCTTCACCGATCGCCTCCACGACGGGCTCGGGAAGGGGGCCGCTGTTGCCGATGCAGGTTGTGCACCCGTAACCCACTGTATGGAATCCGAGCTCATCCAGATAGGGCGTCAATCCGGCCTGGTCGAGATAGTCCGTCACGACCCGGGAGCCCGGTGCCAGGCTCGTCTTCACGTACGACGGAACGCGAAGCCCGCGGTCCACCGCCTTCTTGGCCAGCAACCCCGCGCCCACCATCACCGAGGGGTTGCTGGTGTTGGTGCAGCTCGTGATCGCCGCGATCACCACAGCACCGTGCCCGATCTCGGGAGATCCATCACCGGCTACCGCCGCCGTCTGCGTCAGGTCGCCCCCGTCCAACCCGTACCCTCGGTCTTCGACCGGAGCCGTCAGGCCCTTCCTGAAATCCGCCTTCATGTTCGCCAATGGTACGCGGTCTTGTGGCCGCTTGGGACCTGCGAGGCTGGGCTCGACCGTGGTCAGATCCAGCTCGATCGAATCTGTGAACTCCGGGGCCGGCGTATCGTCCGTTCGGAACAGGCCCTGGGCCTTGGTATACCGCTCGAGCAGCTCGACCTCCCGGTCCGTGCGTCCCGTCCGGGCCATGAATCGGAGCGTTTCCTCGTCCACCGGGAAGAACCCCATCGTGGCCCCGTACTCGGGCGACATGTTGGCGATGGTCGCCCGGTCGGCCAGTCCGATGCTCGAGAGCCCCGTACCGTAGAACTCCACGAACTTCCCCACCACGCCCTTCTCTCGAAGCATCTGGGTCACCGTGAGGGCCAGATCGGTCGCCGTCGAGCCCTCGGGTAGGGCCCCGTGGAGCCGGAACCCGATCACCTCGGGGCTGAGCATGGAGATCGGCTCGCCGAGCATCACGGCTTCGGCCTCGATCCCCCCCACCCCCCACCCCAGCACAC
>JASLMQ010000032.1 GCA_030746455.1 Candidatus Latescibacterota bacterium | reverse complement strand
GACGCTTTGCCAGAAGCTCCTGAGGGCACGCCGAGCGTGGACCGGGGGCTGCTCAGGGTTGCGGTGGAGGCCTATGCTCGGCGAAGGAGGCTGAGCTACGAGGACGCCCACAAGGTTTTGTCTGGGCCAATGCGAGAGACTCCGCGGGAGGCACGCTACCGCGAATCCGCCGATCGCCCTGGCCAGTCTGAGGAGGACCCATTCGATGTCCCAACCGTCGCTTGACAAGCTGGCCAACTTCGTCCGCTGGTGCCAGCAGGAGGCCCGCCAGATCGGGGCAATGCCTGAGAGCTCTTCACGGGAGGTGCGGCTGGCCGCCTTCGAGCGTCGGTGCGCCGACTTCGACAGACTGCCGGATGCGTTGAGGCGCGAGGCCGTGGACGCGGCAGATGCGGTCTTGGTTGGGTGAGGAGAGGATGTCACGATGGACCAGGTGACCAATGAGACTGGACGAGACGTGGTACGGGAGGGCCAGCGGCTTCACAGCCCAATGCCTGTTGCTCCTCGTTCCCGGCGCGATGGTACTGGTGGGCGGGATCTGCGTGGGCCTGGACTGGCTGGTGCGGGCCAGGCCGGTGTGGCGTCGGGGTCGATGAGCTGGTCTGCCTGGGCGGCGGTATTCATGTTTTTCGCCGCGCTCGGGTTACTCACCGCGTATGGGCTCGACCAGTCGAAAGCCCCGCCGCCGGCCGATCGCAAAGTGACGCACCGGCTGGACTGGTACCCGCGCCGGCCATCCGTGGATTTCAACCGAGTGCAGGGCGTTGGGTTCGAGGCGGCTCAGGCTCGCGCTCAACAGGCCCAGCTTCGCGACGCCCTGATCGGTTACCTCGACCGGGCGCAACCCGGAGACCGTGAGGTCGTGGCTGTGGCGGCGGCCGTGCTGGCGCAGGAAGGGGGGATGTGAGAGGTGGAGACCTATCTGGACACCGAGAAGGCGACCCTGAAGGCCAGGGGGGAGTTGGATCAGCTGTCAGGCCGCATGCGAGACATCGATGCCCGGCTGGGCGCAATCAGGGCCAAGCAGGCGGGACGCAGGCTGCCGAGGGCGGAGTGCCGCAAGCTGATGCAGGAGCGGGCGCGCCTGGTCACTGAGAAGATGGCACTCCAGGGGGAGCTGGCCACAAAGAAGCGCTTCATCCAGGGGCTGCACCTGAAGCGGGATCAGCAGAAGATGCAGAGCCAGCCCGACGGCGACGGCGCGATATCGCCGTTGCACCAGCTGGCAGCAAAGGCCTATCGGCTGATACTGCGCAAGTTCCTGGACGGCGATGCGCAGTTCACGGTTGCCGAGAAGAGGCTGCTCAAAGAGCTGCAGACTGTCGCCGACCTGGTGGCGGATCACAAGGCGATGCGGGCCCGGGCGGAGGAACGCAGGCGCCTGGAGGCGGCCCAGGAGAAGTGGCTGGTGGGCGACGACGGCAAGCAGAGGGCGCGGGAATTGGCCTGATCGGCGACGGGGTGAGCAGTCACCAGGGGGGGATGGATCGTGCACCAGATCAGCCTGCGGGCCTTGAAGCATCACCAGACGCTCAAACGGATGAACAGACAGCAGCTCGTCGCGCGCGTGAGGAAGCTGCGCAAGCGGACCGTGCGGGCGCTGGAGTCGCTCCACCAGGCCGAGGAGGAGGTCGAGAGCAGGACGACCGAGGAGTAGGCCGGGCATCGTGAATATGGAACGCCCCGTGTAGCATGCGGCGGCGCGGCGCGCGTAATGGCCGTCATGGGAGAGGATCCCCGTGGCGGCTTTCCGTTTGATGGGGGCACCAATCAGTGAGATTCAGCCTCGAACAGCTCGAACGCCAACGCCATCTCGGCAAGCAGCTTGCCACCAAGCTGCGCAAGCACAAGGCGCACCTCGAGAGGCAGCGGGATGCGCTGCAGGCGAAGGTTGAGCGGATTGCTGAGGTGTTGAGGAGGCAGGAGGGGTGAAGGTTGCCCATACGGGGCTCACCGGGTCCGGGACCTGGTACGGTGAACAACACATCCGCTTCGTCCTCGTGGGTTGAAAGCCTCGTCCGCTACCGTCGCTTGCGTGCATTATTCTGCTTGCACCGGCAGGTCTCCCGATGCTATATTCCTCGCACAGAACCTGATAGCCGTGGACCTGACGGATAGGAGGAGAACACGATGGTTACCCGCCGCCTGCTGCTCCTGATAGTTCTCCTGGTACCGGCCTCCCTGCACGCACAGACTGCAACAGATGTGGATTACGACGCCAGCGGCGTGGTGGATTTCCCGGACTTCGCCTTCTTTGCGAGGGCCTTCGACGCGAAGACTGGCCAGCAAGCCTACAACGCTGCCTGCGACCTCGACGGCAACGGAGTGATCGAGTTCCCCGACTTCGCCGCGTTCGCCCGGCTTTTCGGGCAGACGGCGGCACCCAACCGGCCGCCCGTGGCCGATGCGGGACCCGACCAGAGTGTGGAGAAGAAGGAGACCATCACCCTGGATGGGTCCGATTCCAGCGACCCCGAGGGCAGGCAGCTTCAGTTCCAGTGGAACCAGGTCTATGGCGAGTCGGTTGACCTGTCGGATTCCACGGCCGCAGAACCCAGCTTCACGGCGCCGGGCGCGGGCAACTACGCATTCGCGCTCCGTGTCAGCGACGGTTCGCTCAGCAGCGAACCCGACACGATGATCGTCAATGTCGTGGTGCTATCGGAGTCAGCTGTGGTGATTGGGTCTGATGAGTCGCCGTTGTCGTATCAGAGCGCCGTGGGCGACGAGCTGACCTTCGCCGTGACCGGGACGGCTGCGCCGGTCGAGGTTGGTGACGTGCTGGTGAACGCGCAGGAGCCCTACTTCCTGAAGAAGGTCGTGAGCGTGACCAGCCAGAATGGGCAGCATGTTACGGTGAAGGCCGAAGACGCGGCGCTTACCGACGTGATCGAAGAGGCGTCCATTACGGCGACCTTCCGGGTTGGGCAGCCCGCGAGTTTCAAGCTTGCGCTGCCGGCCGAGGAGGACAGCTCGCCCACATGCGGCGGGGTGGTAGAAGATCAGGGCCTGTCTACGAGCTTCACGAACACGACGATCCATTCCGACGCTTCAGCCTCCCTCACGGCTTCGGGTGAGGTCAGTTTCGATCCGGAGTACGAGTTCAACATCGACATCGGCTTCTTCAAACTCAAGGAGTTTAGGTTCGCCGCCAGGGGTGACGTGCGCGCGTCAATGGCGCTCACACTCGCGGCGCAGGCCGCCTTTGAGCTGGAAGCAGACAAGACCATCGCGAAGGTCCCTGCCCTTCCCTATCACGTGGTGATACCGGCCGCTGGAGTCCCGATCGTTCTTGGCATACAGGCTGAGTTCGGGGTGGGGGCCACGTTCTACTCTCAGGTCTCAGGCTCTGTCACGAGCGGGGTGGTGCTGACCAAACCCGTGTTGCTGGGTACTGAGTACCGGGACGGGAACTGGGAGTATCTGAATAACACGGAACCGGTTTCCTGGGAAATCGTGGGCCCTGAGGTGCAACTGACGGGGGCCGCGGGCATCCAGGGGTACCTGCGAGGCCAGGTCAATGTGATGCTTTACGACGCGGCCGGCCCGTATCTGGGCTTAAAGCCGTATATGGGCTTCGATACCAGCGTCGACGTGCTCGAGAAGCAGCTTGGGTGGTCCCTCAATGCGGGGCTCGACGCCTATGTGGGCGCCCAGGTCGAGTTCCTGGGCCGCGAGCTGGTAGACCAGCGTTGGGACATCAATATCGCACAGAAGGACCTTAAGAGCGGCTTCCTCGCCCTTCAGACCTACCTGATATCAGGGACGGTGACGGAATCGGATACCGGGCTGAGTGGCGTGACGCTGTCACTCAGTGGCGAAGAGTCGGGCTCCACCACCGCCGCTTCAGACGGCACCTATGCGTTCGCCAACCTGCTGGATGGATCTTACACCGTTACACCTTCCCTCACCGGGCACACGTTTGCCCCGGATAGCCTGAACGTGACCGTTTCGGGGGCCGATGTGACCCGGCAGGATTTCGCAGCCACGGCCAGCACCCCCTCCACGGGTGGTGACAGCCTCACGGTGACCTTGCCGGCCGGCAGCGTGGAGATGGCGTTCGTATACATCTCTCCCGGGAAGTTCCAGATGGGCTCGCCGTCGACCGAAACGGGACGCTACGACAGCGAAGGCCCGCAACACGAGGTGACCATCAGCAAAGGGTTCTACCTGGGCAAGTACGAGGTGACGCAGGGGCAGTGGCAGGGGGTGATGGGTACCACTCCGTGGTCTGGGCAGAGCTATGTGCAGGTCGATGCGGACAATCCTGCCGTCTACGTATCGTGGAACGATGTTCAATCCTTTGTACAGATGCTGAACGACGCAGCGAAGGACTCGTTGTATCGCCTGCCGACCGAGGCGGAGTGGGAGTATGCCTGCCGGGCAGGAACGACAGAGCGCTGGTCGTTCGGCGACGATGAGAGCAAGCTGAAGGACTATGCGTGGTACTACGACAATGCCTGGAAGGCCGGCGAGGAATATGCGCACGGAGTGGGAACTAAGCTGCCCAATCCCTGGGGGCTGTTCGACATGCACGGGAACGTGTGGGAATGGTGCCTGGACTGGTACGACGGCTCCTATTCGAGCGATGCGCAGGTAGATCCGCTGGGCCCCGACTCGGGCCCGTACCATGT
>JASLMQ010000031.1 GCA_030746455.1 Candidatus Latescibacterota bacterium | reverse complement strand
GATCTTCTCACGTCCCGTCATTGGATCGCCTCGGCTTCGCGATCGATGATCTCCCAAGCCTTCTGGATGTAGAATCGGTAGTTCTCCAGCGGCGTTCCGTTCGGAATCCGGTGGTCCAGGCCCAGCACGCATCCCCCCGTTCGAACCATCGGCGGAATCTTGTACTCGAGCTCGGCCTCGATCTCTTCCCGGCTCCGACGGATGACGTGCTTGTCGATGCCGCCCATCAGCGCCAGCCGGTTACCGTATCGGGCGCGGACATCCACGATGTCCATCCCCGCCGCCGGCTCGTTCGGGTACATGTAGTTGAGCCCGGCATCCAGGAAATTGGGGATCACACTGTTCATGTCCCCATCCGAATCCTGCCCGAACAACCGGGCCCCACGTGACTCCAGCAGGTCCCACGCCCTTCGGTAGTACGGTCCGATGAACTCCCTCACCTGCTTCGGGCCGGCCAGCGATCCATTGTTTCCCGCCATGTCCTCGTGCACCGACAGCTGGTCGACCTGCACCTCGGATGACACCCGGTCCAGCATCTGCTCCGCCGTGTCTCCGATCGTCTTCAGCATATCGTGAATCACGTCGGGCTGTGCGTAGTAGCCCTCGCAGAGAACCTCCTCCCCCATCAGCTGTCGTGGCTCGTCGAATCCACCCGGGATACCTACCGCAAGCACGTATCCCTCGTCGCGCGCGCGAAGTGAGTCCTCATTCCAGCCCGACGAGAACCGATCCTCCGAGAAGGCGTAGTGATGCTTGATCTCTAGCCAGTCATCCATCGTTTGGACGGGATAGTCCATCGGCAGGGGGATCGTGGCTGCCTTCTTGGACAACCTCACCCGTCGGCCGTACCGGTCGATGCCCAGGATGAACTCGTCGTCCTCCTCGAGAATCCTCGGTTTGGAGCCGCCCATCCAGCCCGTGTTCACGCGCACCCGATAGGCCATCGATCGGCGAAACCGGAAGGCCGAGAGGTCGAGCTCCGCCTCGGAGGCCCCCTGCGCCCGCCATTCGTCCTTGAGCCCCACGAGGGGTCCGAAGATCTCGGTGAACATCGGCGGGCCGGCCGTCTTGAAGGTCATGAAGTCCAGGTAGGCCTCCCGCCTCACCTCCATCCCGTGTGAAATCGCCAGGTCCCTGTGGCTGTCCTGTATGCCTCGCGTTGCCATCACCCGTTCCTCTCAGCCGAATC
Source organism: Candidatus Latescibacterota bacterium (assembly GCA_030746455.1). Next base: position 809 of record JASLMQ010000031.1, on the reverse strand, counting down.
CAGGGGTATGCTTCATTGCGTCGTCGGGTCCAGCCAGCCAGACATCATTCCTGAGGGACGACCTGCGTAGTGAGGGTCTTCCGGCTCCCCGCGACCGATACCTCCAGCCGGACCCGCCCGTCTTCCAGCCGTTCGACGCGTTCGAAGGCAGTTTCGGGTGGTGAGTCCGATCCGTCGACAACAGCAAAGAGGGCGGCAAAGCCGCGCTCGACCGCAGTGGCGTCACCTGCATAGTGCAGCGTGGCCGTCGGCTCGGTGTCGTGGCCGTAGACCGGCCACATCCGCGTTTCCTCCGCGCTGACCTTCCATCCCGGTGTGCCCACGTGCATCAACAGGTTCGGGCCATCCGCAAGCGCTGTCATCACCAGGCTACCGGAGTCGTCGATTCGAAGCTGTCTCGTGACCAGATGGAAGTTCTCCCAGACCACCTGACCGTCGGGGAGATCGGCGAACTCGTCCCAGAGCGCCCACCAGGAGCGATCGACGAAGAAGACGTGCCGACGGATGGTGATCGTTTCAGCGTCTTCTGAGACGGGAATGCGGATCTGTCCAGCGGCGTACTCGAGTTCGTCGCCCGCTTCCCAATGAAGCACCTCTGGCTGCGGGTCCAGTGGGAGCAGCTCGGCACCCAGGGTCGGGGTGCTGTGCCACCAGCTTCGATTGTACACGTCGCGCTCGAAGGCGTAATCCCCTACGTAGGGCTCGATCAGAAGCTTGTGACCGCCTGCCCAGATCTGGATGCCCAGCGTGTCGCGGTGGTGATGCGCGCTCCCGTGCGGACTCACCTTGAAGAACAGCCAGCGGGCGTC
>JASLMQ010000030.1 GCA_030746455.1 Candidatus Latescibacterota bacterium | reverse complement strand
GATTTCCAGGCAGGGAAGCAAGGGCCGTTTCTTTTCTATCGAGTAGGCCGGTCGCGGATGGTGGGCGTGCGCCACGTCTCGGAGCCTGACATGGGCAATGTTCTTGAATTGGCGATAGAGAGTTCCTACGATTCCCTGGAGCGGGTGACCGACCTCGTGGAGGAGGCAGCGGGGAAGATCGGAATCACCGAGGAGGATTCGGCCGACCTGATGATCTCGGTGATGGAAGCGGTGAATAACGCCATCCAGCACGGGAATCGGGAGGACGCGCAGAAGAAGGTGCACATCAAGGTGCAAGCCGAGTCGTCCTGTGTCACCGTGTGGATCAGGGACGAGGGGGAGGGTTTCGATCTGGACTCGGTGCCCGATCCTCGCGACCCGGAGAACCTCCTTAATGTATCGGGCCGGGGGATCCTGATGATGAAGGCTTTTATGGACCAGGTGGAGTACCCACGAGACGAGAGCGGCAGGCTGGTCAAGATGACCAAGAAGTTCGAGCAGTCCCCATCCTAGCGGCGAGTCGTCTCCAAAGGGGGGAGCCAATGCAGCTGGAGATCACGGGCCATCACTTCAGCATCTCGGATCGCATACGTGAGTACGTGGACGAAAGCGCGGGCAAGCTGGAGAAGTTCTACACGCCCATCCTGGGCTGCCACGTGAAGATCACCCAGGAGGGCCGGGGTTTCAGGGTCCACATGACCGCGCACGTGCACGGTCAGAGCCTGGTGTCGCGGCACGAAGCGGACAAGGTGTATGCTGCGCTGGATTCGGCGACGGACAAGATGGTGAGGCAGCTCAAGAAGCTGCACGACAAACGGCGCCGGCCCCGGAGCGCTCATCATGCCGCCGCCCAGGCGGGGGCAGACGTCGAGGACTAGGTCTTGCAGAGCATCTTGGTACGCGAGGTTCTGGAGGCGTACGGCGACCAGCTCGGATTGGAGCTCGTTTCCGGAGAGAAGGGGCTGGACAACCAGCTGGTCTGCAGCGACGTGCACAGGCCCGGCCTGGCGCTCTCAGGCTTCGTCGGCCTGTTCACCTACGACCGTGCCCAGGTACTGGGGAACTCCGAGGTCCTCTACCTGGCGGGTTTGCCCGACGATACCCGACGCCAGGTGCTGGAAACGGTCTATCAGTTCGACCTGCCGTGCGTCATCATCACCGATGACAATGAAGTTCCGCCCGATCTGGTAGGACTCTCGGACCAGCGGGCGATTCCCCTCCTGAAGACCTCGTTCACCACCACCAAGCTGTCTCATCTCCTGTCCTACTATCTCGACGACGTTTTTGCGCCCCGCACGGCCATCCACGGGTCTCTGGTGGACGTGTATGGGATAGGCCTGCTCTTCGTGGGGCGTAGCGGCATCGGGAAGAGCGAAATCGCCCTGGATCTGGTCGAGCGAGGACACCGGCTCGTGGCCGACGACGTGGTGATGGTCTCGCGCAAGCTCCAGGGAATCCTCACGGGCACCAGCGGGGAGACGCTCCGGGAGCACCTCGAGATCCGGGGCCTGGGTATCCTCAATGTCCGAAGCCTGTTTGGCGTGCGTGCGGTGCGGTTCGAAAAGAGGATTGAGGTTGTGGTCAAGCTCGTTGAGTGGGACGAGTCGGTGGTCTACGATCGGGTCGGCCTGGACGAAGACTGGGTCAACATCCTCGACGTGGAGACCCAGCAGGTGACCGTTCCCATCTATCCGGGCAAGAACATCACGGTGATCGCCGAAGCGATTGCCCTGAACTATCTGCTGAAAATACAAGGGTATAACACTGCTCAGGAGTTCAACCGTCGGCTGGTGGAACGCATAGGGGCGAAGGGCGCCACGGAGCCCTTCTCGCGGTCGGACTTCGAGTAGCGCAGAACCGATTCGGGAGGACGATATGGGTGGACTGCTGCGAAGACTGGCTGTTCTTGCCCTGGTATTGGGCGGCTGGAGCTGCTCGGGTCTGGGTACGGCGGAGAAGGAGGCCGAGCGCGAGTACTACGTTGTGTCACGTGACCTCGAACAGGAGCTGGCAGACCTGCCCGAGGCGATCGAGCGTTACGCGGCTCTGGCCGAGCGGCATGCGGCCACGGAGGCCGGCAAGCGCGCGAGCCAGCGTCACCGGGAGCTCACGGAAGCCCAGGTGTTTCTCTCTGCCGTAGAAACCGCAGCGGATGACTCGCTGGAGGCCCTGTACACAGCCGTGTGTCGGGCCGCCCCTGGCTATCCCCCTGCGCTGAGAGAGCTGGGCCAGCTCTACTACAACAATACCCACCTGTCATCGGTGACGGCGTCCGCGCTTCGGCATCGAGCGATGGCCGACCGGGTGATGCGGATCTGGGGGCTTCAGGACAGCCTGTGGTCCGGCTACGCCTTCAAGGCCATACCGGTCGAAAGGGAGTGGCGGAATCGGTTGTGCAGCCAGGCCCTGCACGTGGCCCAAATGCTGCAGGAGTTCAAACGATTCCCCGAGGCGCTCGAGGTGATCAACCAGGGCCTGTCCTACACGTCTGACGAGGGAACGCTGGCGCGGGCACGGGTCTACGCGGCATACTACACCTACCAGGTGAGTCGGTACCGCGAGGGCGTCGAACTGGCCGAGCAGGCCCTCGCGTTCGAACACCTCGGCGAGACGGACCGTGCCAGGGCCTTCCACGTGATCGGCCTCTGTTACACCTATTTCCACCAGGATACGAAGAACCCGTCGGACCTGGAGGCCGCCATCGAGGCCCTCAACCAGTCGGTCGTGATCGACCCCTCCCAGAAGGACCCGAGGGAGCTGCTGCGGTCGCTTCGCAAAGCCCGGCAGCAGCAGGCCCTGTAGGTCGGGCCGGACCGGCCGCCACGGACACGGGAGGGGGCTGTGGCCCACCTCGATTCGCCACGCGTGCTCATTATTGATGACGATCGGCTGTTCCTTGAGATCGCCAGCAAGAACCTGGAACGGGCGGATTTCAAGGTCGAGGTCTCCGACGACCCCAGGGAGGGGGCCAGGAGAGCCATCGATGAGGAGTTCGACCTCATCCTGCTGGACCTGAGGCTGCCGGAAATGAGCGGCGAAGAGGTGCTGGGCCTCCTCAAGTCGCTCAGCATCCAACGGCCCGTCGCGATCGTCACCGCCGAAGGCTCGGAGGCCTACCGGGAGCGCGCGCGCGATCTGGGTGCGGCCGCCTACATACAGAAGCCCGTCGA